>NZ_LHSJ01000109.1:0-12922 GCF_001270295.1 Achromobacter sp. DMS1
CGGCGAATGCCAATTGGGCGATGCGGGCTGCCGGCGCGAGACGAAATGGGGCGCCCGGGCGCCGCGACGGGCGAATCGAGGGATGGGCGGGCTGGCATGCGGCACGAGCGGCGGGATGACGAGACATGAAGGACGGGGTTCCACAGACGCGGTTTATCGATGAGAGCGACAAGGCGCCCGGCCGGAGCGGGGCGGGTCCTGTTTGAGAAGCTCTCATTGATTAGATCGAGCGAGCGGCTCGAAAGCGGAACCGGTTTGCCTGAGCGGCAGGTTTTTTGGGCGAGAAAGGCCCGGCGTTCAAGGACTGGAGGCTGCGCCGTCCCGGGGTTCGATGCTGACCCACCAGGACAGGGGGCGTTTCACCCGGATGGGCAGCACGGCTTCCAGCATGGCCAGCGCCCGGTCCGGATCGGTCGCCGGATAGCTGCCGATGACCGACAGATGGGCAATTTCGGGCGCGACGCCGAGGTAGCCGCCGCGGTAGCGCCGCAGCTCCCGCACGACGTCGATCAGGGGAGTGTTCTCCGTGACCAGGATGCCGCGCGTCCACGCTTCGCGCGCGGGGTCGGCGATTTCGCCGGCGGCCAGCGTTGCGCTGGTGAAGCGCGTCTGCTGGCCGGTCTGGATGATGCGCGTGGCGGCGGTGTCCGCGGTGCGGGCCTCGACGGCGCCGCTGTAGACGGCGACCAGGGTTTCGTCGTCGTCCAGGCGCACGGTGAAGCGGGTGCCCAGGGCGCGCAGGCGTCCCTGCGGCGTATCCACGACGAAGGGCCGGTCCGGGTCGGCCGCGGTCTGGACCAGGATCTCTCCGGCGATCAGGCGAATCCGGCGCAGGTTCTTGCGGTAGTCCAGGTCGAACGCGCTGGCGGTGCCCAGCCAGATCGAAGACCCGTCGGGAAGTTCGATGCTCCGCACTTCGCCGGTCTCGCTGCGGTAGTCGGCGTAGCGCGCCATCAGCAGGCCGGGCAGCGGCGTATGGCGCCAGCCTATCCAGCCGAACAGGGCGCTGCCGGCCAGACCGCCCAGGCCCACCAGCACCTGGCGGCGGCGCGCCATGCGGGTGTTGGCGGTACAGAAGCCCCGGGCCGCGGCATCGCGGCTGGGGCTGTTCTGGACCGGCTCGAACCGGCCGCTGATGCGTTCGACCTGCTGCCAGGCCTTGCGGTGTTCCTGCGCGTCGTCCAGCCAGGCCTGCCATTGCGCCCGGTCCGCGGCCGTGGCCTCGCCGGAGCGCAGCAGGGCGAACCATTCGGCGGCCTGTTGCAGGGCCTGGTGCGAAAGGGCGGACATGGATGGGCGGAAGGGGCGGGTCGGCGTGCACGGCGATCGCTCGGGGGCGGCGCTCAGCCGGGCGAGGAAGCGGCCGGAACGATATGCGGCATGTGCCTCGGCAGGTCCGCCGCCACGCCGCGCGCTTCCAGCAGCAGGCAATGGAACATGGCCTGGGCCACATACTTGCGCACCATGCGCGTGGAGACGCCCAGTTCCGCGGCCACTTCCTTGTCCGTCATGTCGCAGGCGACCGCCATGACGAAGGCGTTAGCAGCCTTGACCGGCATGCCGCGCAGCATGGCGTCGACTTCGAGCAGGGCCTGGACCACGATGGCCTGGTGTTCCACCGATGGCGCCGCGGCTTCGGGCCGGCTGGCCAGTTCTTCGAGCCACACCCGTTCGATCTGGCGCCGGCGCCAGATGTCCACGCACATGCCGTTGGCCATCGCGCGCAGGTAGGCGCGCGCCTCCGACGTGCTGTCGAAGCGGCGCGGCCTCTGGATCAGGCGGACGAAGGCATCGTGGGCCAGGTCGGCGGCATCGAAGGAATCGCCCAGGCGGCGGCGCAGCCACGACAGCAGCCACCCGTGATGGTTGCTGTACAGGGACTCGATGTCGGGAGGGGATGTCTCGATAGGCACGGTGTAAGGGCGTCGATCGGTTTCGCGGCGCCAGAATTTAAATAAGAATCACTACCAATTATTATCAAAACCAGGCGATTTCGCAACGCGGTCCCGGGGCGGCAAAGGCCCATTCTTCGTCGGAAACGTCGGCCGGATACCCGCGCAGCGCAACAGCCTGTCGGCGGGGTGCAGGGGATGTTTGTCCCCCTGCGCCCTTGCCCTTCGGCGAGAACGGTGTTCCAAGAGGCCGCGCCTCTTGGTCAAGCCCCGCAGCGGCGCGAAGCGAAGGCCAATCCTAGGCAGGACGCGGCCGCCAGCCCTTGGCCTGCACCACCTGCGTGGCAAGCTCGCCCGCATGCTCCGGCATGTTCAGCGTCTTGCGCAGGCGAGCGAGGTACGCAAGCGCGGTTTCGCGCGATGCGGGTTGCGGCGCTTCCACCGCCCCCAAAATGTCACGGGCCGATCCCTCGACCTTCTCGCCCCAAGCAACGCGGGTGGTCTGAATGCCGCTGTCCAGGCTGCACGGTTCGATGAAGTAGGTGACGCCCCCGTCATCAATGGAAATGTTGCTCTTGGCGCGGGCCAGGACGCGCCCCTCGCTGTCTTCCTGCTTGGCAGCCACCAGCACAGTACGGGCGAACGCGCCAAAGGCTTGAGACCCAATAACGCGCTCCTGCGGTGATGTGCCTGCCGATCCTTTGGCGAAGTGAGTGATAGTCGATCATACCCCCAGATATAACCCCTCATACCCCCGGCTGCTGGCGCACTTTAGCGGACTGTCCCGGACAAGAAAAAACCCGCAGAGCCTTAGCTGGTGCGGGTTTTCGGACTTCTACGCATTTCTGCGCATGTATTCTTGGCGGACAGAGGGGGAGAGTTCGCCAAACAGTCAATTTATCTGGAAAATCAACAAGATAGGCATGATTCTCCCCTCAAAAATTGCTACCCAAACTGCTACCAGTCGGATAGGCACGATAATAGCGCAAAGTTAAGCTGGGTCTTTTCTTCTTGCCCGAAGAGTTTCACTAGCAATCAAGATATTGCAAAACTGGATAGCATCACTGTATTCACGAATGGAATAAACGGCCTTGCCGTACTTTGCTCCGCTATCTTCCCATTGATGTATTTGGATATATTCCGTATTTTTATAGACCTTAAATCTAACCGAATTAACCCGATTTTTGCGTATTTCAAACTCTGTATCACTATGAGCTTCAATTTTGAACTTCTGCTCAGCAGCCACCCATTTGATCAGAGTCAGTATATTTTGGGGTTTAACAGTCGGTTTGGTAGCCATGCCGCCCTCGTCTGGCAGTTAAGTGTTTCAAGATAATACTGTAAGATCTTACAGGTTGACAAGCTGAATTATTTTGCTAACTTAAAACTGCTGTAGAAGCCTCTCCTTTGTGCAACTACAGTGTTAATGTTGTTATGTAATGGAAGCCCGAATTTTTTCGGGTTTTCCCTTTTACAGCCTTGACAAAGAGATTTATTTGCTTATATTGATAGATGTCAATAGCCATCGAGCGAAGACGCATTACCGACAACGAAGCCAGCCCTGTGCTGGCTTTTTTGTTCTTTGGGCTTGACAAACGATTTTGTTTTTGTAGATTAGAGCTATCGCATACGGTAATGCGTCGAGGTCAGATGGTTTCTTTTGGGGATTTGTTTCCCGTCTCGTAAAAACCCTTCCCGATTCCCGTAATGCCAAGCAATGAATAATTAAGCTGTAATGCAGAAGCTCGTTAAATTAAATGTGACTGCGAAGGGATGAGATCCTTAACGATAAACCAGCGAACTATTGTCAGATTGCAACCCGCAAGGGCAAAGCCGTTAGAATGGACTAGTAGCAAAGCGGCACGGAAGACAATCAGCAGACCCGGCTACTGTAGGAGCAAACCCTACGAACTGCGAAACAGGTAAAGTCGCTTTATATCTGTCCGGTGCTATGTGGTAGCTATCACACGGAGAACCCCGGTAAAGTCCCAACTCGCTTTTATAGCGGGTAGGGTAAAACTTTGCCGGAACCGTGTGATAGCACGGTGAGGAAAAGAAGAAACAAATCCCTCTGTACATCTAAATATCAGTACATAAGTACGATAAGAGATCAGTACAGCATAGGGATAAATATCAATGCGAAGCGGGAATACCCGCAGGGCAAAGAATTCACGAAAGTGAATTAAAAAGGACGGCGGCCCTAAATCGCGTTTTTTGGAAATCTTTGAGGCATTTCAAGGAAGATTTTCTGTTTGAATCGGTTGTTTTCCTCTTCCAGCTTCAAAACATCCCTTTCGCTCGCTTCTAAGCGAGCCTTGGTATCTTGTAGCTCATTAGCAATGGCGATAACTCGCTTATCGGCTTGCTCTTTAGCCGCGTTTTCTGCCATCTTTCTTTTATCCCGTTCCTGCTCCGCTTGTCGTTCGGCTCGCTCTTTCTCGGCTTTTGCTTCTGCTGTTGGCTGATGCCACCCCTGAAGTAAGCCCGCGAAGAAAGCCGAAAATCTTGAACCGATAGCATCAGCCTTTTTTTGAGCCTCTTCGATAATAGCAGCGGCTTCTATTTTGGCTTTTTCTATGCCCTGCTTGTATCCCTTCTTGGCATAAATCAGGGCAATTCGCTTCAAATTCGCAAAGTAAGCAGCTTGCTGCTTCTCTTTGTTCCACTCGGAACGAGTAAGGCGACGGCGAGCGGGGCCGATACGAGTTAACCCATGAGTCATAGCCACTTTTCCGCTGAACTCGTCTTGGAATCTTCGCATAGCTTCAATGTAGGCTAGATTCTGCTCGCCCTTCTTCTTGCCATCTTCTTTTGCCTGCTTGCTCGCCCTGTAACCCTCGTGCATGTCGTCAAACCTTTCCCCAATACGGGGCACGACAGAGAAGTGCAAGTGAGGGTGAGCCTCATCATTGTGAGCAACAACGGACTTGAGACGATCCCCGTACTTCTCCTGTAGCCACTTGACAGTATCTTTGGCGAAGTCGTCAAAATTGCTTTCCATCTCACGAGGAAGGGAAGCAACTCCGATCAAAACACAGAGGCCATCCTTTCTCAATTTTCGCCCTTGAGCATCCTTTGCTTGGTCTGCCCATTCGTGAATCATTGGCAAAACATCCATCGGCGGCACTCCAAAAATTAGCTTTGGAGCTTGCGGATTCTTAATATGGGGGCAAGCGCCTTGCTCCCTCCATTGCTCTGCAAGGATGTCGCTTGCACTTCGTACTCGTGTTGTCGTCGTGACATTCTCGCCGCTCTTTTTCGTCTTTTTTGTAGTGCGACTAGACCCCTCTCTGCCGTATGAATCGACATGGATAAACTGATACCCGGCCATTTTATAGCCCCCTTTTTTCTTCTTCTTATGTATTTATTTTAGCGGGTTATTTCTAATGGTCAACTTCTCAGCTTGAATGGTTAGTGACCGACTATGTTTATTGCGCTTCGCTCCATAAACGCGGCCCTGTCTGGGGACTCTGCGAGGCTAAAAGCAAAAACAAAACCGATGGGGCTGGGCCCCTTGCCCCATTCCGACTGTCAAAAAATTTGACAGTCGGCTCAATTCTCTCTGCGATAAATTGGGTGTTACTCCTCCACCTTTTCATCCTCGCCTTGCCTGAATGTTCGTTGCCAAGTGATCGGCTGTATGTGTTAGCGCCGGTGTAATACTGACCCACCCCGTCGGAGTAAATCTGACCCACCTGGGCAATGATGGTGGCTTTTTGGCCACGACAATGTTGACTCAGGAGCAAGCAGTGGAGATGGGCCACGCCGGGCACGGAGGTGGTCTGCGCCCACCAGCCCGCATGCTCGGCCATGTCGACGATCCAGTCCGCGAGCACGCCGCCGCCCTGGCCGCCCATGGCCAGGATGGCGATCTTGATGGGGGCGCCTTGTTGCAAAGCCACCGGGTTCATGGCGTCTGTCCTCGTCGTCAGAGTGCGTAGCGGGCCAGCCGCGCCGCGCGGCGCCGCTGCAGAAAGCCGATCACGGCCGAGCGCAGGTGCGCCAGGCGGCGGTCGTGCGCCGTGGGGTTGTGCACGATGTCGGCGCGATAGAAGGAAGGGCACAGCACGGCGGCATGCGCCACCTCGCCGCAATTGCCGCAGCCCACGCAACTGCTTTCCACGTGCGCGACCGGGTCTTCCTTGAGCGGGTCGCCGCTGTCTTTCACGGTGAGCGACGGACAGCCCGAGAGCCGGATGCAGGCGTGATCGCCCGTGCAGACGTCGGGATCCACGCCGAAGCGTTCTTTCACCACGCGCTTGCCCGCCTTGACGGCCTGGTTGAACTGCGGCTTGACGCGGCGCTGCTTGTTCAGCATGCACTCGGACTGCGCGATGATGACCTTGGGGCCCTTTTCGTCGGTGGTGAGCGCTCTTCGAGGGTGGCGCGCACGCGCGCCACGTCGTAGGTGCGGTCCAGCGTGCGCACCCACTTGACTCCCACGCCGCGCACGGCTTTCTCGATGGGGTTGTTGGTGGAACGGTCGGGGTTTTCGGCGCGCGAGGACAGGATGTCCTGGCCGCCCGTGGCCGAGGAATAGTAGTTATCCACGATCACGATGACGCCGTCGTACTTGTTGAAGACGGCGTTGCCGATGCCCGAGGCCAGGCCGTTGTGCCAGAAGCCGCCGTCTCCCATGATGGAGATCGGCCGCTTGGCGGCGGGCACGTTGAAGGCCGCGGCGCTGGACGCGCCCAGGCCGTAGCCCATGGTGGTGGCGCCCAGGTTGAAGGGCGGCAGGATCGAGAACAGATGGCAGCCGATGTCGCAGGAGATGTGATGCTGGCCCAGGGTTTCCTGCGCCAGCGTCAGCGCCGAGAAGATCGGCCGTTCCGGGCAGCCGGTGCAGAAGCCCGCCGGCCGCGGCGGCACGACGGACGCCAGGTTCTCCACGTGCTTGTGAAAGGTAATGGGCCGCTCGGCGGGCTGCGCGGAACGGGGCCGCGAAACCTCCGTGATCTCGAGCTGGCGCGCCTCGGCGGCCTGCGCGTCGGCGGCCGCGGCCGGATGCGTCTGCAGCGATTCAGGGCGGTGGCGGCGCAGGAAGGCGGCGATGCCGTCGCGCATGACCTGGGTGGTGTACTCGCCCGCCATGGGCAGCACGTCCTTGCCCGAGAGGTGCGCGCCGGCCCCGGCGCGGCGCAATACGGCATGCAGGTTCTGCTCGATGTAGTCCGGCTGGCCTTCTTCGAGCAGCAGCACGGCGCGCTTGCCGCGGCAGAAGTCCAGCACCTCGTCCTCGATGACGGGATAGGTCACGTTCATGACGTAGAGCGGGACGCGGCTGTTGCCGAAGTTGTCGGCCAGCCCCAGCAGTTGCAGCGCGCGGATCGCGCCGTTGTAGAGGCCGCCCTGCAGGATGATGCCGATGTCGTCCTGGTCGCCCTCGAAGCGCTCGTTGAGCCGGTGTTCCTTGATGTAGCGGATGGCGGCCGGCCAGCGTTCCTTGATCTTTTCCTGCTCGTGCAGGAAGGACGCAGGCGGCAGCACGATGCGGCTGGTGTCGCGCGCCGGATGCTCCAGCGCCTGCGCCAGCGTGAAGGCCGGGCGCTTGTTGTCTTTTGCGGTGAAGCGGCCGTGCACATGGCAGCCGCGTATGCGCAGCTGCAGCATGACGGGCGTCTTGCTGGCTTCCGACAGCGCGAAGCCGTCTTCCACCGCCTTGACCATGCTTTCCAGGTTGGGGCGCGGATCCAGCAGCCAGATCTGCGATTTCATGGCGAAGGCGTGCGAGCGTTCCTGCATGATGGACGAGCCTTCGCCGTAGTCTTCGCCCACGATGACGAGGGCCCCGCCCGTCACGCCGCCCGAGGCCAGATTCGCCAGGGCGTCCGAGGCCACGTTGGTGCCCACCGTGGACTTCCACGTCACCGCGCCGCGGATCGGGTACATGACCGAGGCGGCCAGCGTGGCCGCGGCCGTGGCTTCGGAGGCGCTGGCCTCGAAGTGCACGCCGAGCTCCTGGAGGATGTCGTTGGCGTCGGCCAGCACGTCCATCAGGTGCGAGATGGGCGAGCCCTGGTACCCGGCCACGTATCCCACTCCCGATTGCAGCAGGGCCTTGGTCACGGCCAGGATGCCCTCGCCGCGGAATTCCTCGCCTTCGCCTATGCGCAACTGCTGGACTTCTTTCTTGAACGACCTTTCCGCCATCTGGCACTCCTCGCTCCGGGGTCAGGGCATGCTGCCTCGCAGCATCGCCGTGTCACGAAACCGACCTCCAGAAAATAATTTAGGAGTCAACGTTTTAGCTGTCAACAAAAAAGATGAAATTTCATGGATTGAAAAAAATATCACGCGAAAACAAGGGTGTATATACTGGTTGTCCTTGAATTCCGGGGCCGCTCCAGTGACCCTGGATGGTGCAGAAACCGGTGCCGCTTAGGGGTATACCCTGTGCTGCGGGACAGCATCGCGTACCATCGCGGGGCGCCCGCGCGCCGGCGTGGTGCGTAGGCGCCGCCGATGCGCGCGCCGATGCGCGGACGCCACATTTCGGATACGGTGCAGAACATGGACATGCGGCACAACAAGCAGCGCGCCGATGACGCGCAGGCGGCGGAAACGCCGCGTTTCGTGGATGGCTACCTGGCCTACCTGCTGGCGCAGGCGAGCCAGCGCATTTCGGCGGAGTTCCACCAGCAGGTGAAGGCGGCGGGGCTGTCCGTCACCGAATGGCGCGTGCTGGCCAGCCTGCAGGGCAGCGCCGGCGAAACCATTGGTTCGCTGGCGGTGCTGGCCATTACCAAGCAGCCCACGCTCAGCAAGGTGGTGCAGCGCATGGAGGCGGAGGGGCTGGTGTCGCGCGCGGGGGTGCGCGCCGACCGACCGCCAGACGCGCGTGCGCATCACGGCCAAGGGCGCAACCTCATCGCGGGCCTGTGTGAACAGGCCAGCAGCATCAGCGCGCGGTGCTGGCGCCCTTCGGCGAAGAAAAGGCCGCGCTGCTCATCGACATGCTGCGCGTGCTCATGACCGAGCACGTGCCGCTCGGCCTGCCGCTGGACGCGGACGAAGACGCGTGAGCCTGGCGCCGCGCGGCCGCGCCGATCCAGGCGGGGCGCGGGCGGCGCGGATCAGTGGCGGGGCGCGGCCCGGCGTCGTCGCGCGGATCGTCTGGGTTTTCGTCCCGGTCTTCCTCGTCATCGTCCTCGTCGTCTTCGGGCGGCTGCGGGTCTTCGCTCAGCGCGAAGGGCAGCACGTCTTCCAGGTTGTCCGACCAGGCGGATTCTTCGCCGTCATGGTCGAGTTTGACGAAGCGCTCGCCCTCGTTGAGCGAGATCTGGATGGCCCACAGGTAGAGGCAGTCGTAGGTGTCCTCGTCGCCGGGCGGCAGGCCGCCGCGGTTGCCGAGCAGGCGCGCGCCGGGGCCGCCGAGCTGCACGTGCACCTGGTCTTCGTCCGCGTCGGCGTTTTCGTCCATGGGCACGCCGTAGGTCACCCACTCGGTGCCTTCTTCGCCCAGCACGACTTCCGCCAGTACGGGCTTGCCGAGATAGGCGCTCAGGGCGTCGGCGGTCTTGGCCAGCATGTCGAGCTCGGCGGCGCTGAAACGGGTGAGGCTGGCGGGGGGAGTGGCGGATGCGGACATGGAAGTTCCTGGCGCGAGAAGGCCGCGGCGGCACGGCGATGCAAGAGAAATCAGGCGCTATTGTCGCGCGAACCGCGGTGCGCTGCATCAGACGCTTGGATGACCGGGGCCGGGCGGCTCCGGGGACGGCCGGCGGCGCGAGCAACGGGCGCGTGCAACGGGCGCGTGCTACAAGGCTGCGTCCGGGGTTCGGCTCCGGCGCTTTAATATGCGGGGTTTGCTCCCTTCCCCCGTTCCATGCCGCGCCCCGCCCCCACCGCTCCCGTTCCCGCCCGTTATTTGCTGTATCCGCTGCTGGCCGCCCTGATCTGGTCGGTCAACATGATCGTCACGAAGATGGCGGCGGGCGTGATCGCGCCGGCCGCCATCGGCTTTTACCGCTGGGTGCTGGCGGGCGCATTGCTGACGCCCTTCGCCCTGCCGGGAACCTGGGCCCAGCGCCGGCTCGTGCTGGCCTGCCTGCCGCGCCTGGCGGCGCTGGGCGCGCTGGGCATGTGGCTGTTCCAGGGCCTGGCCTACGTGGCCGCCGCCCACGACCACCGCCACCAATATGGGTTCGATCACCGCGACGGTGCCGCTGCTCACCATCGGCGTGGGCGCGCTGGTGCTGCGCGAGCGGCCGGCCTGGACGGCGGTGGCGGGCGGCGTGGTGTCGCTGGCGGGGCTGGCCCTGCTCATCGGCGAAGGCGATCCCGCCCGGCTGCCTGTCGGTGGGCGCGAACCATGGCGACCTGCTGATGGGCGGCGCGGCGCTCGCCTACGCGCTGTACGGTGTGCTGCTGCGGCGCTGGGCGCTGCCGGTGGGGCCGTGGCAGTCGCTCTACGTGCAGGTGCTTTTCGGCGTGATCTTCCAGCTGCCGGCCTTTCTCATGGCGCCCGCCTCGCCGCTGAACGCCGACAACCTGCCGCTGGTGCTGTACGCGGGCGTGTTCCCGTCCCTGTTCGCGCCCTTTCTCTGGATGCAGGGCGTGCGCCACCTCGGGCCCAACCGCGCCAGCGTCTTCATCAACCTGATGCCGGTGGCCACCGTGGCCATCGCCGCCGTTTTCCTGGGCGAACGGCCGCACCTGTTCCACATTGCGGGCGGCGCGCTGGCGCTGGCCGGCGTGCTGCTGGCGCAAATGGGGCCCCGCCCGGCCCGCGGGCGGCGTTCATCCGTCTAGCTTCGAGGTTCCGGCCTACAATCATGGGTTTGTCAGCTACATCTCCGGTACGAGCCCATGGCCCAATACGTCTACACCATGAATCGCGTCGGCAAGATCGTGCCGCCCAAGCGGCAGATCCTGCGCGACATTTCCCTTTCGTTTTTTCCTGGCGCCAAGATCGGCGTGCTGGGCCTGAACGGCTCGGGCAAGTCGACGCTGCTCAAGATCATGGCGGGAGTGGATCGCGAGATCGAGGGCGAGGCCATTCCCATGCCGGGCCTGAACATCGGCTACCTGCCGCAGGAGCCGCAGCTCGATCCGGCGCACACCGTGCGCCAGGCCGTCGAGGAGGGCCTGGGCGCCGTGGTCCAGGCCAAGAAGCGGCTGGACGAGGTCTATGCCGCCTACGCCGAGCCGGACGCCGATTTCGACGCGCTGGCGGCTGAACAGGCCGAGCTCGAGGCCATCATCGCCGCGGCCGCCTCCAGCGGCGCCGACGACATCGAGCACCAGATGGAAATCGCCGCCGATGCGCTGCGCCTGCCGCCCTGGGACGCCATCGTCGGCAACCTGTCGGGCGGCGAGAAGCGCCGCGTGGCCCTGTGCCGCCTGCTGCTCTCCAAGCCCGACATGCTGCTGCTGGACGAGCCCACCAACCACCTCGACGCTGAAAGCGTGGAATGGCTGGAGCAGTTCCTGCACAAGTTCCCGGGCACCGTGGTGGCGGTGACCCACGACCGCTACTTCCTGGACAACGCCGCCGAATGGATCCTCGAACTGGACCGCGGCCACGGCATACCCTGGAAGGGCAACTACAGCTCGTGGCTCGAACAGAAGGAAGAGCGCCTCAAGCAGGAAGAAGCCTCGGAGTCCGCGCGGCAGAAGACCATCAAGAAAGAACTCGAGTGGGTGCGCCAGAATCCCAAGGGCCGCCAGGCCAAGGCCAAGGCCCGCCTGGCCCGCTTCGAGGAGCTGTCGTCCTACGAATACCAGAAGCGCAACGAAACCCAGGAAATCTTCATTCCCGTGGGCGAGCGCCTGGGCAACGAAGTCATCGAATTCGCCAATGTCAGCAAGGCCTACGGCGACCGCCTGCTCATCGACAACCTGAGCTTCAAGGTGCCGCCCGGCGCCATCGTGGGCATCATCGGCGCCAACGGCGCCGGCAAGTCCACGCTGTTTCGCCTGATCGCCGGCCGCGAGCAGCCGGATTCGGGCGAAGTGAAGATCGGCCAGACGGTCAAGCTGGCCTACGTGGACCAGTCCCGCGATGCGCTCGAAGACAAGAAGTCGGTGTTCGACGCCGTGGCCGACGGCGCCGACCTGATCACCGTGGGCAAGTTCGAGATGCCCGCGCGCGCCTACCTGGGCCGCTTCAATTTCAAGGGCGGCGACCAGAACAAGCTCGTGGGCCAGCTCTCCGGCGGCGAGCGCGGCCGGCTGCACATGGCCAAGACGCTCATCGCCGGCGGCAACGTGCTGCTGCTGGACGAGCCTTCCAACGACCTCGACGTGGAAACCCTGCGCGCCCTCGAAGACGCGCTGCTGGAGTTTCCCGGCAGCGTCATGGTCATCAGCCACGACCGCTGGTTCCTGGACCGTATCGCCACCCACATCCTGGCCTTCGAAGGCGATTCGCAAGTGGTGTTCTTCGACGGCAACTACCAGGAATACGAAGCCGACAAGAAGCGCCGCCTGGGCGAGGAAGGCGCCAAGCCCCGGCGCCTGCGCTACAAGGCCCTGAAGTAAGGCGCGCAAGCCGCGGCAGGCACCACAGGAACCCGGCTTCGCGCCGGGTTCCTGCTTTCCGGGGGCGGGGCGATAATGGGACATCGCGCCCGGGCGGGGCTGGAGCCCCGCGCCGGAAGTTTCCACGCCAGGAGTCTTCCCATGCTGCTCAACGCTTCCGATTCCACGCTGCTCATCGTCGACATGCAGTCGCGGCTGATGCCCGTGATCCACGACGGCGATTCGGTGCTGGCCCGCGCCGGCACGCTGGCCCGGGCGGCCCGGCTGCTGGACGTGCCCGTAGTGGCCACCGAGCACCACGGCAAGATGCTGGGCCCCACGGTGGAGCCGCTGAGCGCGTCGGTGCAGGCCACCTTCCAGAAAATGCACTTCTCCTCGGTGCGCGAACCGGGCTTCGAAGCCTGGCTGCCCGCCCGCGCGCAAGACCGTGCTGGTGGCGGGGTGCGAGGCGCACATCTGGTGTGCTGCAGACCGTGCTGGGGCTGGTGGGGCTGGGGCTGGCGCGCCGGTGCTGGTGGCGGACGCCGCGGGCTGCGGCGCGGTTC
>NZ_LHSJ01000011.1:0-32116 GCF_001270295.1 Achromobacter sp. DMS1
GCGCGGAACAGGCTTTCGGAGGCGTAGATGTTGCCCACGCCCACTACGGCGTCGCCCGCCAGCAGCGCCTGCTTGATCGCCATGGCCCGGCCGCGGAAGTGCCGGTGCAGCCAGGCGCCGTCAAAGCGCGGGTCGAAGGGTTCGATGCCCAGCCGGGCCAGCAGGGGATGCTGCTCGATGGGCCCGGCGGCGCTGTCGTGCCACAGCACCGCGCCGAAGCGGCGCGGGTCGTGCAGGCGCAGGACGGCGTGGTCGAAGATCCATTCGACATGGTCGTGCTTGCGCAGGAATTCGCCCGGCGCCACGTTGCGCAGCGAGCCCGACATCCCCAGGTGCACGATCTGCGTTCCGTGCTCGAAACGCAGCAGCAGGTACTTGCCGCGGCGGGCGCATTCCAGCACCGTGCGCCCGGCCAGCAGGCCGGGCAGGTCCGGCGGAACGGGCCAGCGCATGCGGGGTTCGTGGACGACCAGGCGCGAGAGCTTCCGGCCGGTGATGACGGCGTCGATTCCTCGGCGCGTGGTTTCGACTTCGGGCAGTTCCGGCATGAGCCAGTGTAAGATCATCAATTGCGTGTACGAAGATTGTGCCATCAACCGGACGGGCCGCGTGAAGTCGTCTTTCAAACAAATGAATCTCGGGATAGCCGTGCTGGCGCTTGCGCTGGCCGCCACACTGGCCCCGCAAGCCCAGGCCGCCGACAGCAGGACGCGCGATGCGACCGGCCCTCGGATCGCGCCGCCCAGCCGCCAGCCGGAAACCGAAGTCATCCGCCTGCGCCCGGGCCAATTGCCCTATGTGACCCTCACCGCCGACATCTTCTACCGTGTGCTGGCCTCCGAGATCGCCGCGCAGCGCGGCATGTACGGCACGGCCGCCTCCACCATGGTGGGGCTGGCGCGCGAAACCGGCGATCCGCGCCTGGCCCGGCGCGGCCTGGAATTCGAGCTGGCCGGCGGCAACCTGCCCGGCGCGCTGGAAGCGGCGCGCGTGTGGGCCCGCCTGGCGCCCAACGACGTCGAGGCCAGCTCCACCGAGCTGGCGCTGGCCGCGGCCAACGGCCAGACGCGGGGCCTGGCGCAGGCGCTGCGCGCCCGCATCGACGGCGCCCGCGACAAGACCGCCGCCATCGGCCAGGCGCTGGCCGTGCTGAGCCGGCTGAACGACCGCCGCCTGGCGCTGCGCATCCTCGACGAATCCCTGAGCGAAAGCGCCCGCAAGCTGCCCGAAGCGCACCTGGCGCTGGCCGACGTGGCCTCGGCCGCGGGCGACTACGAGCGCGCCTCCCAGGAGGCCCGCCAGGCGCTGGCCGCCGATCCCCGGTCCGAGCCGGCCGCCCAGCGCGTGCTGGAATATGGCTACAAGGTCGATCCGCAGCGCGCGCAATCCGAGGCCCGCGCCTATATCGCGCGCAACCCCAACGCGCGCAAGGTGCGCCTGATGCTGGCCGGCCAGCTGGCCGACAGCGGCGACTACAACGGCGCGCTGGCCGAGCTGCAGGCCATGTCGCGCCGCTCCCCCGAAGATTTCGACCTGCTGTTCATGCAGGCCCAGCTTGCCTACAAGGCGGGGCAGCTGGCCCAGGCCCGCACGCTGCTGCAGCAGTATCTCGACGTGCAGAGCCAGCGCCAGCGCGCCACGGCGCCCGGTTCCACCGATGCCGGCGCCGCGGCCGCCGACGCGCGCGTGCTGCTGTCGCGCATCGCCGAAGACCAGGGCCGCTACGACGAGGCCATCGCCGAGCTGGGCCGCATCGACGATCCCACCCTGCGCTACTCGGTGCGCATGCGGCAGGCCACGCTGCGCGCCAAGGAGGGCCGGGTCGACGAATCGCTCTCCATGATCGACGCCGCCAATCCCCAGGACGACGAAGAGCGCACGCTGGGCGTGCTGACCAAGGCGCAGATCCTGCGCGACGCCGGACGGGTGCCGCAGGCCGTCTCCGTGCTCGAGGCCGCCGACAAGGCGCTGCCCGACACCGTCGAAATCAAA
The DNA here is from genome assembly GCF_001270295.1 of Achromobacter sp. DMS1. Taxonomy (NCBI): domain Bacteria; kingdom Pseudomonadati; phylum Pseudomonadota; class Betaproteobacteria; order Burkholderiales; family Alcaligenaceae; genus Achromobacter; species Achromobacter sp. DMS1. The sequence goes on from NZ_LHSJ01000011.1 coordinate 1,993, forward strand.
TACGAGCTGGCCATGCTCTACGAGCGCCAGGACCGCCTCGGCGACCTGGAGCGCCTGCTGCGGCAGGTGATCGCGCTCGACCCCGACCACGCGCACGCCTACAACGCGCTGGGCTACACGCTGGCCGACCACAACCAGCGGCTGCCCGAGGCGCTGGATCTCATCACCCAGGCGCTGGAGCTCGCGCCCAACGACCCGTTCATCCTCGACAGCATGGGCTGGGTGAAATACCGCATGGGCGATCTCGCCGCCGCGGCCGACTACCTGCGCCGGGCATACGGCCTGCGCCCGGAGGCCGACATCGGCGCCCACCTGGCCGAAGTGCTCTGGCAGCAGGGCAGGCAGGACCAGGCCCTGCAGCTGCTGCGCGCGGCGCTGAAAAAAGACCCGGCCAACGAAACCGTGCGGGACGTCATCAAGCGGCTCGGGGTCCAGCCGTGACCGCCGTGCTGCGCAACCGGCGCGCCTTCCTGCGCGGCCTGGGCACGGCGCTGTGCGCGGCCGCGCTGGCGGCCTGCACCACGCCCAGGCCCATCGAAGGCGCCGCGCCGGGCGCGTTCTCGCGCGTTGGCCGCTTCGCCATCACCGTCAACGAAGAAGGCGGCAAGCAGAGCGCCGTGCAGGGCGGATTTTCGTGGCTGGACGACGGCAGCCGCTATGTGCTTGACCTGACCAACCCGCTCGGCTCCACCGAGGCCCGCGTCGAGGGCGGCCCGGGCGCCGCCACGCTCACCAAAGCCGACGGCACCCGCCTGTCGGCCGACAACCCCGATGCGCTGGCCGCCGAGGCGCTGGGCAGCAGCATGCCGGTTTCGGGCCTGCGCGACTGGCTGCGCGGGCGCCTGCCCGCCAGCCCGCAAGCCTCCGGCGTCACGCGCGATGACATCGGCCACCTGGCCGCTTTCGAGCAGGGCGGCTGGCACGCGCGCCTGTCGCGCTACGACGCGCAGGGGCCCTGCCTGCTGGTGCTCGAACGCCAGGAGCCGGGCCGCCGCATCCTGGTCCGCCTGGTCGTCAACCAGCCCTCCTAGCACAGTTTCGGCGCTGATGCACTGGGAAAAATCAAGGGTTTACCCTTGTATTTCCCGCCGGGCTTCCCTCTTTGTTACCGAATAATTCACCCTTACCGCCGCCGCGGGCGCTTGCCCGCGCGCCGTCACACCGGCCGGACCCGTCCGCGCCTTCAGGGAGTATTCGAATGTTCAGGAACATGCGCATCGCAACGATGCTGTTGGGGCTCATCGCGGTTTTCTTCGCGCTGCAGCTCGCCGTCGGCGGCATGGGCTTCACCGCCCTGCGCCAGACCAACGAGGACGTGGCGCAGCTCTATCGCCTCTCGGCCCGGCAGATGAATGAGGTAAACGATGCCGCGCTGTCGCTGGTGGCCGCGCGCACCGACCTCAGCCGCTACGCCACCCGCGTGGCCCAGGGCAAGGCCCGCGACGACGCCTCGCTGCGCGCCGCGCGGCAGCGCGTCGCCGCCGGCGACCGCAGCTTCAGGGCCTTCGCCGAGGGCCTGACTGCCGAAGAGCAGGCCGCCTATGCCGAGCTGCTGGGCGCGTATGGCAGCTTCAGCCGCAACCTGCAGAGCGTGGGCAACGTGCTGGAGGCGGGCGACATGGACGCCTACTACAAGCAGGGCACGCAGCAGGCGCAGGAGAGCTTCGTCGCCGCGCGCGAGGCGTTCATGCGCCGTGCCGATGAAGCGGGCCAGCGGGTCATGGACGAAATCTCCGGGTTCAACGCCGTGTTCACTTCCCTGCTGGCCGGCGCGCTGGTCCTGGGCCTGCTGGTGGCGGCGGGCGCGCACCTGATGATCCGCCGCGCCGTGCTGCGCCCGCTGCAGGAGGCCGGCGAGGTGTTCCGCCGCATCGCCGAGGGCGATCTCACGCGCCGCGTGGCCGACCACGGCCGCAACGAGATCGGCGCGCTGCTGGCCGCGCTCAGGAACATGCAGGACGGACTGGTGCGCACCGTGGGCGCGGTGCGCCAGGGCGTGGAAGAAATCCACGTGGGCACGCGCGAGATCTCATCGGGCAACGCCGACCTTTCCAGCCGCACCGAAGAGCAGGCCGCCTCGCTGGAGGAAACGGCCGCATCGATGGAAGAACTGGCCTCCACCGTCAAGCAGAACGCGGAAACCGCGCGCGAGGCCAACCGCATGGTGGCCGCCTCGGCGCAGGCGGCCGAGCGCGGCGGGCGGGCCGTGGCCACGGTGGTGGACACCATGCGCGCGATCTCGGGCAGCTCCAGCCGCATCGCCGACATCGTGGGCGTGATCGACGGCATCGCCTTCCAGACCAACATTCTCGCGCTCAACGCGGCGGTCGAGGCCGCGCGCGCGGGCGAGCAGGGCAAGGGTTTCGCCGTGGTGGCCAGCGAGGTGCGCACGCTGGCGCAGCGCAGCGCCGCCGCCGCCAAGGAAATCAAGCAGCTCATCGAGGATTCGGTGCAGAAGGTCGAGCTGGGCTCCGGGCAGGTGGAAGAGGCCGGCGGCACCATGCGCGAAATCGTCGAATCGGTGCAGCGCGTGGCCAACCTCATGGGCGAGATCGCCGCCGCCTCCAACGAACAGGCCAGCGGCATCGACCAGGTCAACGACGCCGTGTCCCAGATGGACGGCGTAACGCAGCAGAACGCCGCTCTGGTGGAGCAAGCCGCCGCGGCCGCCGGAGCGCTGGAGGAACAGGCGCGCCGCCTGGCCGCCGCGGTGGCCGTCTTCAAGCTGCCCGACGGGCACGTGATCGACGCGCCGGCCGTGGCGCTGCCAGCCGGCGCGGTGCCCAAGCTGGCCTGATTCCGGCGCACGGCAGGGCGGCCCGGCCCGTGGGCCGCCGCTTACAATGCGGGCAATGCCAAGACGGTGGTTTCCGTGACCCTCTACGACGTTCCCGCTCCCGCCAAGATCAACCTGTTCCTGCACGTGGTGGGCCGCCGCGCCGACGGCTACCACCTGCTGCAGACCGTTTTCCGTTTCATCGACCTGAGCGACACGCTGCACATCGAGGCGCGCGCCGACGGCGTCGTCAGCCGCGCGCGCGACCTGCCCGGCGTGCCCGAGGAACAGGACCTCACCCTGCGCGCGGCGCGCGCGCTGCAGCGGGCCACCGGCACCCGCCTGGGGGCGCACATCGGCCTGGAAAAACGCATCCCGCAGGGCGGGGGGCTGGGCGGCGGCTCCAGCGACGCGGCTTCCGTCCTCATCGCCTTGAACCGGCTCTGGAACACCGGCCTGTCGCGGCGCGAACTCATGGCGCTCGCCCTGCCGCTCGGGGCGGACGTGCCGGTTTTCGTGTTCGGCCAATCGGCTTTCGCCCAGGGCGTGGGCGAAGACCTGTCCCCGCTCGAGCTGCCCGAGCGCGCGTATCTCGTGGCCCAGCCCGACGCGAGCGTGCCCACTGCCAGCATTTTTTCCGCGCCGGATTTGACAAGAGATTCTTCTTTGGTCACAATAGCGGACTTTCTTGCTTCGCCAACATTTCGCCAGGGCAAGTTCTTTGGCAGGAATGATCTGGAGCCGGTGGTTTACCGCCAGTACCCTGAAGTCTTCAGGGCCGCGCGGTGGCTCGCTGAGCATGGTGTCCATGTTCGCATGTCGGGGTCTGGCGCGTGCTTGTACGCCGAATACTCCAAGCTCTCCGAAGCCGTTTTGGCGAAAACGGAAATTGCCGCTACAATGCGTGCCGCTGACAAAACAGATTGTCAGAAGCATCCACGGTTTCGGTTAGTGCAGGCCTGTACTGGATTAGCTGAACACCCGTTGCGGAATTGGATTGCAAGATAGTTGGGGAGTCGCCAAGCTGGTTAAGGCACCGGATTTTGATTCCGGCATGCGAAGGTTCGAATCCTTCCTCCCCAGCCACCCGAATACATAAAAAAGCTGTTGAACACGCCCATCCAATTGGCCCCGGTTCAGCAGCTTTTTTATTTCCGGCCCGCAGGACCGCGCACCACCTCGTCAGTGTCTTGAAACGACCCTCGCATCATCCATCATGGCAAACGAAAGCTTCATGATCTTCACGGGCACGGCCAACACCCGCCTGGCCGTGGACGTAGTCAACCACCTCGACATGTCCCTGGGCAAGATGACAGTGGGCCGCTTCTCCGATGGCGAGGTGATGGTCGAGATCAACGAGAACGTGCGCGGCAAGGACGTGTTCGTCCTGCAGCCCACCTGTGCGCCCACGAACGACAACCTGATGGAAATCATGGTCATGGTCGATGCCCTGCGCCGCGCCTCCGCCGGCCGCATCACCGCCGCGATTCCCTATTTCGGCTACGCCCGCCAGGACCGCCGCCCGCGCTCGGCGCGCGTGGCCATCTCGGCCAAGGTCGTGGCCAACATGCTGCAAGTGGCCGGCGTCGACCGCGTCCTCACCATGGACCTGCACGCCGATCAGATCCAGGGCTTCTTCGACATCCCCGTGGACAACATCTACGCGGGCCCCATCCTGCTGGGCGACATCTGGCGCCGCAACTTCTCGAACCTGGTCGTGGTGTCTCCGGACATCGGCGGCGTGGTCCGCGCCCGCGCCCTGGCCAAGCAGCTCGAAGCCGACCTGGCCATCATCGACAAGCGCCGCCCGCGCGCCAATGTGTCCGAAGTGATGAACATCATCGGCGAAGTCGACGGCCGCACCTGCATCATCATGGACGACATGGTCGATACCGCCGGCACGCTGTGCAAGGCCGCCCAGGCCCTGAAAGACCGCGGCGCCGGCGCCGTGTACGCCTATTGCACGCACCCCGTGCTGTCGGGCGGCGCCATCGACCGCATCGAAACCTCGGCGCTGGACGAACTGGTCGTGACCGACACCATCCCGCTGTCGGAGCAGGGTCAGGCCAGCGCCAAGATCCGCCAGTTGTCGTGCGCCGCGTTGCTGGGCGAAACCATTCTGCGCATTTCGAACGCGGAATCGGTGAGCTCGCTGTTCGTCGACTGACGCACCGTTTTCCCGTGCCCCGCTGGTCGCGGCGGGACACGGACCCCGCGGCGCGCATGGTGCGCGCCGCGTCGTAACCGGCGATGCCCCGCATCGTCCAAGCAATCTGGAGTTTTCCATGAAATTCAATGCCACTGCGCGTAGCGTCCAGGGTTCGAGTGCGAGCCGCCGCCTGCGCCGCGCGGGCCGCGTTCCCGCCATCGTTTATGGCGGCACGGCTGCCCCCCTGAACATCGAACTCGACCACAACGAGATCTACCACGCCCTGCGCAAGGAAGAGTTCCACGCCTCGATCCTGCAAATGCAGCTCGACGGCAAGGAGCAGCCCGTTCTGCTGCGTTCGGTTCAATGGCACGCCTACAAGCCGCAAGTCCTGCACGTGGACTTCCAGCGCGTGGACGCCAACCAGGCCCTGCACACCAAGGTGCCGCTGCACTTCATCAATGGCGAAAACTCGCCGGCCGTCAAGCTGGGCGGCGCCATGATCAGCCACGTCCTGACCGAACTGGAAGTGACGTGCCTGCCCTCGGCCCTGCCCCAGTTCATCGAAGTGGACCTGGCCAACCTGCTGCCGGGCGCTTCGGTGCACCTGGCTGACATCAAGCTGCCCAAGGGCGTGACCTACGTCGCCCACGGCGGCGATGCCAACCCGCTGCTGGCCTCCGCCGTCGTCAAGGGCGGTGGCGCTGCCGCCGCCGACGAAGGCGATGCCGGCGAAGACGCCGCTCCCGCCGCCTGACAGGCACGGCGACCAGGCCCCGGCTGAGCCGGGGCCTGCCGTACCCGGCGCCAGACCCTGCCCGTGCCCGGCACGCGCAGGGTTTTTTCTTATCCGGCCATCCTTCAATCGTCGAGCGTGATGCCGGACTCCTTGACGATGGCTTGCCATTTCCGGCTTTCCTGCCGGAGCTCGCGTTCGAACCCGGCCGGATCGCTCCTGCCGGGGATGAATCCATTCTGCAGAAACGCCTTCTGGACGCCGGGGTCCGCCAGCGCCGCATTCAAGGCGCGCGACCAGCGCTGCATGACCTCTTGCGGCACGCCCCGGGGCGCGGCCAGCGCCCACCAGTTGCTCAGCACGACGTCGGGAATTCCGGCCTCGCGCGTGGTGGGCACGTCCGGCATGCCGGCGAAACGCTCGGGCAACGCCACGGCCAGCGCCCGGATACGGTGCTGCGGCACATACGCCGCGCCCACGCTGTAGCCGCCCAGGTAGAGCTGGACTTCGTTGGCGAGCAGGGCTTGGACGCCCGGCGCGGACCCCCGATACGGGATGTGCGTCATCTGTGCCTGCATCGCCCGCGTCAGCATATACGCCGACAGGTGCGGCGCGGTGCCCGTGCCGGGCGAACCATAGTTCAACTGGCCGGGATGAGCCTGGGCGTATTGCCTGAATTCCGCGTAGTTCGCGGCCGGCACGGCGGCGCTGACATAGATGAAGGAGGGCACGTCGGCCACCTTTCCGATCGGCTGCAGGTCTTTGAGCGGATCGAACCCCAGCTTGCGGTAGAGATATTGGTTGATGACGAAGTTGTTCGTCGCGCCCAGCACCAGCGTGTAGCCGTCCGGACTGGCGCGCGCGACTTCCTGCACGCCGATATTGCCGCCGGCGCCGCTGCGGTAATCCACGATCAGAGGCTGCCCCAGCGTCTTTTCCAGGAGGGGCTGCAACTGCCGCATGGCGATATCGCCCGCCGCGCCGGGCGCGTAGGGCAGCACGATGCGGACAGGCCGGTCAGGGTATTGCGCGGCGGCGGGCGACGCGCCGGGCGCGATCCAGGCCAGCGCCGCCGTAATGCCCAGCATGCATAGCTTGCGGTTCATCGTGGTTCCCCTTGTAAGCGCCCCCGGGCGCGGGGACTCGAATAATCGTTGCCGCCGCGAGGCGGCAGCCGGTCTACAGGTCGATGCGCATCAGGTCGTGGGCCAATCGCAGCGGCCCGGCATAGTGCCTGCGGATGTCCGACACGATGTCGTCCATCAGGTGCGGCCCCATCAGTTCGACCGGAAGGTGTTTCGCGGCAGCGCGCTTGAGCACCGGACTGCACGAATCGAAATGGCCGAAATGCGTGGCGACCAGGCTCTTCACGCCCGCCTCGCGCGCGATCTTGCCCAGGTCGGCAGGGCTGGTGTGCGCATAGGTGCCCACGCCGGTCTTGGCGCGGTGGGCGATGAAAGATTCCGGAAACGTGCATTCGTGGATCAGCAGGTCCGCGTTCCGCGCCAGGCCGACCATGGACGGACAGGGCGCCGTGTCGCCGCTGAAAGCGACGACCTTGCCCTCAGCTTCGATGCGTACGCCGAAGCATTCGCAGATCTCGCGGGGAATGTGCTCAACCCAGTCCACGCTGATGCGTACGTCGCCGTCCTCGTACACCGTGCCCGGCGCCACCTCGCGCACTTCAGGCCGGACCGCTTCGATGTTCCGCTGCCGCGCCGGGTAGGAACTGCGCGCCTGGAAATCCGCGTGGAAAGCGCCATTCTCGAACAGGTGGTCAACGAAGTTCCGCGTGCCGCGCGGCCCCAGCAACAAGGGGCTGCCCGTCTTGTTCAGCATCCAGCTCGAAATCACGAAGTAGGGATAGTCGCAGATATGGTCGTGGTGCAGGTGCGTCAGGAACACAAAGCCGACATCGGCGGGATTGACGTTCGCGCGCACCATCTGACGCGTGGCGCCTTCGCCGCAATCGAACAGATAGTGCCTGCCGTTTTCCAGCGTCAGCAGAATGGCGGACTGGCCGCGGTCCGGGTCCGGCAGCGCCGCGCCGGTGCCCAGCATGGTGATTTTCATGGCTTTCCCCTCATGTCCGTTTCAGGTGGGGTTTCGGGTCGTGGTTCCGCATCGGGAAAGCCCAGTGTAGGCAGCCGTGATATGCCGAGAAATCGAAAACTATAATCAAGTGAAAACTAAATGGAATCACCTGTCATGGCTTCCGACGTCCGCCTCCCCAGCGCCAGCGAGATCCGCGCGCGCCTGCGCATCCGGCACTTGGACCTGCTGCGGGCGCTGGACTCCACCCGCAGCGTGCACAAGGCCGCGGCGCAGATGGGCATGACCCAGCCGGCGGCCAGCAAGCTGCTGGCCGAGCTGGAAGCCACCTTCGGCGTGCCGCTCTTCGCGCGGTCGAGGCGGGGCGTGACGCCCACCCGCTATGGCCTGGCGCTGGCGCACAAGGCCGGCCTGCTGCTGGCCGACCTGGACGGCGCGCGCGTCGAGCTCGAAGCCATGACCCGCGGCGCCTCGGGCCGGGTGCGCGCCGGCGTGCTGCAGGTCGTGCTGCCCGTACTGATTCCCGAGGCGCTGGCGCAACTGCGCAAAGAGGCGGCGGGCGTCACCGTCATGCTGCAGGAGGGTTCGTACGACGTGCTGCTCAACGGGCTGGCGCGCGGCGAACTGGACTGCGTCATCGGCCGGCTGATGACGGGCGCGGCCCAGCGGACGTTCCGCACCGAAATCCTGTACGAAGAACCCATCCGCGTCGTCGCCCGCATCGGGCATCCGCTGATGCGCTCCTCGCGCGTGAACGCCGCCACGCTCGCGCGCCAGTCCTGGATCCTGCCGCCGCCCGAGGCCCCGCTGCGCGCGCGCATCGACGCCTACTTCGCCGAGCAGAACGCGCCCCTCATCGACCCCGTCGTCGAATCGGTGAGCCTGCTGGCCAACGAGGTGCTGCTGCGCCAGTCCAACGTGCTGGCGGCCATGCCGCGCGGCGTCGCGCTGCACTACGCCAGGCTGGGCGTGCTGGGCATTCTCAAGTTCCAGCCCGACTGGTCCCTGCCTCCGGTCGGCGTGGTTACCCGGGCGGACGCCGAGATTTTCCCCGCGCTGCAGGTGTTCCTGGAGGCCGTGTGCGGCCAGGCGCGCGCGCTGCGCCTGGCCGCACAGTAACCGGACCGGCGCGCATCGGCATGGGCGCGGTCCCGGAGACAGGGCCGTCCCAAGACAAAAACCAGAAAGGTCCTCGCGCGGGCAGTCCCAAGCCGCAGGCGCAGCGTGGGGACGGGATTTTTTGGTTTAATCGCCCCATCATGCCTACACCCATACGTCTCATTGTCGGCCTGGGCAACCCCGGCCCCGATTACGAAACCACCCGCCACAACGCGGGCTTCTGGCTGGCCGATCACGTGGCCGACGACCTGCGCGCCTCCTTCGCCATGGAAAAATCCTTCTTCGGCATGGTCGCCAAGGCGCGCCTGGGTGCGGACAACGTGCTGCTGCTCAAGCCGGCCACCTACATGAACCGCTCCGGGCAGGCCGTGGGCGCGCTCGCGCGCTTCTACAAGCTCGCGCCCGAGCAGGTCCTGGTGCTGCACGACGAACTCGACCTCCTGCCCGGCCAGGTCAAGCTCAAACAGGGCGGCGGGCACGCCGGCCACAACGGCCTCAAGGACATACAGGCCGCGCTGGGCAGCCCCAATTTCTGGCGCCTGCGCATCGGCATCGGCCATCCCCGCACCCTGGGGCTGGCCCAGCCCGTGGCGGACTTCGTCCTGCACCAGCCCCGGCGCGAAGAACAAAAGGAAATCGAAGCCGTCATCGACCGTTGCCGCGCCCTCATGCCGGCCTTGCTCGCGGGCGATTTCGCGCTGGCCACGCGCCAATTGCACAGCGGCAACGAGGCCGGATGAACCCGCCGCCCCGCCCGCGCTTTCGCAGCGAATTCATGGACTTCCTGCGGTTCATCCGCAGACCGGCTCCGCTGCGCCGCCTGCCCGGCCGGCTGCGCGGCGGGCGGCATCGCGGCCGACGCCTGGCCCGGCACCGGACCGCGGCGCCTGCTGGCCTGGGCCGCCTTCCTCTGGGCATTGAACCTTTTCGCGCTCGGCCCGCTCGCCGTGGCCGCCGCCGGCGTCGGCGGCGCCACCCACAGGCTGGACCTGAACAACATCCCCGTGCTTGCCGCCATTCTCTGGGCCCCGCTCGTCGAGGAAATGCTGTTCCGCTACGGCCTGCGCCGCCCCTTGCAGGCCCTGTGGCTGTGCCCGGCCATCGTGCCGGCGCTGATATGGGGGCCGCGGCTCTGGACCGGCCTGCTGCTGGCCGCTCTCCTGCTGCTCGCCGCCTGGGGCGTGCGGCAGCGCCCCCAAGCGCTCGCCGGCTGGAACACCGCCTGGCGGCGCTACTACCTGCGCCGCTTCGGCCTGGTCTTCCACCTCGTCGCGCTCGCCTTCGCCGGCATGCACCTGGGCAATTTCGTCCTGCACCAGACCCCATACTGGCTGCTGCCCCTGCTCGTGCTGCCGCAATGGGTGACGGGTCTGGTCCTGGGCTGGATGCGCGTACGCCGCGGCATCGGCGCCGCCGTCCTCCTGCATGCGCTCTTCAACGCCGGCCCCATCCTGGTGATCTGGGCCATCATGCGCTGGGTGCCCTCGGCCGCCGCCTGAGGGCGGGGAGGGCGACGAGGTAAACTTACGCATCAACGATCAAACCATAATCACACAGGATTCCCATGGCTCTGCAATGCGGCATCGTCGGCCTGCCCAATGTCGGCAAATCGACGCTCTTCAACGCCCTGACCCGCGCCGGCATCGCCGCCGAAAACTACCCGTTCTGCACCATCGAACCCAACGTCGGCGTGGTCGAAGTGCCCGACCCCCGCCTGCAGAAGCTGGCCGAGATCGTCAAGCCCGAGCGCATCCTCCCGGCCACCGTTGAATTCGTGGACATCGCCGGCCTGGTCGCCGGCGCCAGCAAGGGCGAAGGCCTGGGCAATCAGTTCCTCTCCCACATCCGCGAAACCGACGCCATCGTCAACGTCGTGCGCTGCTTCGAAGACCCCAACGTGGTTCACGTGGCGGGCAAGGTCGACCCCATCGCCGACATCGAAGTCATCGAAACCGAGCTCGCGCTCGCCGACCTGCAGACCGCCGAGAAGGCTCTGCAGCGCCACCTCAAGACCGCGCGCTCCGGCGACAAGGAATCGCAGCGCATCGTCGCCGTGCTTGAGAAGTGCGTGGCCCACCTGAACGAAGCCAAGCCCATCCGCACCCTGGGCCTGTCGCCCGAGGAAATGGCCGACATCGCCCAGCTCTGCTTCATTACCGCCAAGCCCGCCATGTACGTGGGCAACGTCGCCGACGACGGCTTCGCCAATAACCCGCTGCTCGACCGCCTCACCGAATTCGCCGAAGCGCGCAAGGCGCCCGTGGTCGCCATCTGCGCCGCCATCGAATCCGAAATCGTCGACCTCGACGACGCCGACCGCCAGGCATTCCTCGCCGACATGGGCATGGAAGAACCCGGCCTCAACCGCCTCATCCGCGCCGCCTTCAAGCTGCTCGGCCTGCAGACCTACTTCACCGCCGGCGTCAAGGAAGTGCGCGCCTGGACCATCCCCATCGGCGCTACCGCCCCGCAGGCCGCCGGCGTCATCCACACCGACTTCGAACGCGGCTTCATCCGCGCCCAGACCATCTCCTACGACGACTACATCGCCTACAAGGGCGAACAAGGCGCCAAGGAGGCGGGCAAGATGCGCGCGGAAGGGAAGGAGTATGTGGTGCAGGATGGGGATGTGATGAATTTCTTGTTTAACGTCTGACGATTTTTGCTGGAGCTCGGTGGCGCTCAGTAGCGCTTGGTGGACGGATTGAACCTTTAGAAATCAATGGTTTGCGTAAACAATACGGTCTGCTGAGCGTTCCTATTGGTCATCGAGGTCCAGAAAATTCGGGGGTAGCGTTGGGGGTACTCGTGTTCAACCGTGGGGGTACATCTCCCCGCAGTGGAGCCCAACGATGCCCGAAAACCTACTCACCGACCTCAAGGTCAGGTCGGCCAAATCGACTGATCGAGACTGGAAACTTTCAGACGGCGGGGGCTTGTTCCTGCTGGTCAAGCCCACCGGCGGCAAGCTCTGGCGGTGGAAGTACCGCCTGCAAGGCAAGGAGAACCTCTTTGCCATTGGCGGCTTCCCTCAAGTAAGTCTTGCAGAGGCGCGTGCAGCCCGCGAGAAGGCGCGTGCCTTGGTCAAGCAAGGTATCCACCCTGCCCATGAACGGCAGCAGGTCAAGCAGCGCAACCTGGAGGCGCTGGAGGAACGCAAGCGCGCTCGTGAAAGCTCTTTTGCCAAGGTGGCACAGGCTTACCTGGCCGAGATCAAGCCAGTCTTTGCGCTCAGCTCCTACCGCACGAAAGAATCCCGCATCAGGAAGTACCTGTCGCCCAAGTTCGATGGGATGCCGATGAGCGACATTGGCGTGAAGCAGATTCGCCCGCTGCTGGAGGAATGCAAGGCACATGGTGCGTGGGCGGCCATCCATGTCAAAGGTAATCTGTCGGCGATCTTTGAGTTTGCGGTGGTGCGTGGTCTGGTCGAGGCCAATCCGATTCCCAGCCTGCGCGGGCTGCTGCGCGTGCCGTTCAGCGAGAGCAAGGCGGCGATGACGCGAGAGCAAATCCATAAGTTCTATCAGGAGTTGCGCGGCTACCGGGGCTATCCGGAGACTTCGTTGTGCCTGCGGCTGATTGCGCTGACCGCCTGCCGTCCAGGGGAAGCGGCGGATGCCGAGTGGGATGAGTTCGACTTTGAGTATGCGCTGTGGCGTCGGCCCGCGGAGAAGATGAAAGCGCGGCGTGACCATGTCAGCCCGTTGTCGGTGCAGGCCATTGCCGTGCTGAAGGATTTGCAGTGCATTACGGGCGGTGGCCGCTATCTGTTCCCACACCGGAGCGGCAAGGGATTCACCACGCCCAACAGGCTCACCTACGCGATGCGCGACATGAACCTGGGCCGGGGTACGACGCCGCATTGCTGGCGGACGACCTTTTCAACCTGGGCCAACGAGAACGGATACCGGCCTGATGCGATTGAGCGGCAGCTTGCTCATGTGGAGAGCAACAAGGTGCGGGCGACGTACAACAAGGCACTGCTGCTAGATCAGAGAAGGACGCTGTTGCAGGGCTGGGCGGACTACTTGAGTGCTGCGGAGGGTAGCGGCACGGCATAGGGACGAGTTGGCTGGGTGTTGCAGAACCAATGGACAGAGCGGCCTTCTCCTTTTCTGGGTAGGGCCGTTGCCCCTTGGGTGCCGTTTGGTGCCGTTCCCTTGCCATTTCCTTTGCCCGAGGATGATCGCTGGGAAATGAGGTAAACAATGGATTAAATGGGGTAATTGTGAATTGACTACCCCTTTTGAGATTCATGTCGCTCATTTCCTTCTTGGTCGGCTATACAAGCCTCTCACGACCGATCCAATGATCAGGAAATGGGGTAATCAAACACAGGTAAAGAGGTATTTTTGGAGACAATACCCCATTTATAAGCTATGATTACCCCATTTACACAGCCTGGGCTTACATTTCCATGCACTCGCTCACACCCGAGTACCTTGCCGCGCTTCGCTTCGATGGCACCCAGGCCGCCACGTTGCGCACACTTGGCGAGTACCAGGGTAAGCAGCAACTCTACGCCGCGCAGTCGCCCGAAGCCCTCAAGGGTCTACGCCAGATCGCGGTGGTGGAGTCCACCGAGTCGTCCAACCGGCTGGAAGGTGTTGTTGTAGCGCCCTCGCGGCTGAAGTCTCTGGTCATCCGCAACGCAACACCAAAGAGCCGCTCCGAACAGGAGATCGCCGGCTACCGTGATGCCCTGGCGCTGATCCACGAGTCCGCCACGCACATGCCCTTCAGCGAGGGTGTTGTGCTGCAATTACATACCCTGTTGTACCGCTATATGCCGCAGGCGGGCGGGCGCTGGAAGGCCACCAATAACGACATCATCGAGCGTCACCTGGATGGCACTTCGCGTTTGCGCTTCCAGCCGGTGGCTGCGCATCTCACGCCGATGGCCATGGCTGATCTGACCGGGCGCTACGCCACCGCGCTGGATCAGCACCTGGTCGACCCCCTCGTACTGGTGCCGCTGGCGATGCTCGACTTCCTGTGCATCCACCCATTCCCGGACGGCAACGGTCGCATGTCCCGCTTGCTGACCCTGCTGCTGCTCTACCACTTCGACTATGCCGTGGGTCGCTACATCAGTTTGGAGCGCATCTTCGAGGAAACCAAGGAAGGTTATTACGAGACGCTGGAAGCCAGCTCGCAGGGCTGGCACCAGGGGCAGCACGACGTAAAGCCCTGGCTCGACTACTTCTGGGGTGCCTTGCTACGGGCCTACCGTGAGTTCGAGGAGCGTGTCGGTACCATCGAACGGGGACGTGGCAGCAAAGGCGACCGAGTGCGAACGGAAGTTTTGGGGCGCACCTTGCCGTTCTCGATTTCCGAGATTGAAGAAGCTTGCCCGGGCGTGAGCCGGGACATGGTTCGGCTAGTGCTGCGAGCGATGAAATCAGAGGGGTTGATCGAATCGACTGGCAAGGGGCGAGGTGCGAAATGGAAGCGCATCACAGCAGGCACCTCCGGTAGTACAGCGGTTCTGGCGATTGGCCACAAGATGGATCAGTGAGGACTCTCCATGGATAACGTTTTCCAATTCCGCGACCAGCTCATCGAACGATATGGCAGCTTTTCCCGCAGTTTCGTTCGCATCGCTGCGCCTGATATCCAAGCCGAGGTCGAACGTCAATATGCGCAAGGTCGCTACTGGCCTGAGCCGCTGGTGCAGATTAACCCGAATTACCAACGCCAGGGCACGGTGCAGAACCTGGCGGCGCAGGGAGTCTTGCACGCTGCCTGCGCAGAGATCTTCCAGGTCGGGAAGTCTGCAGGTTCGCCAGAACCCCTGCATCTTTACAAACACCAGATGGAAGCCTTGGCCAAAGGCCAGGAACGCCAAAGCTATGTGGTCACGACCGGAACGGGGTCGGGGAAGTCCCTGTCCTTTTTCATCCCGATCATCGACAGCATTCTCAAGGCCAAGCAGTCTGATGGCAAAACACGTACCAGGGCCATTGTCATCTATCCGATGAATGCTCTGGCCAACAGCCAACTGGAAGAACTCGACAAGTTTCTGCATGGCTATGCGCCAGAGCTTCGTCCCTTCACCGTCAAGCGCTACACCGGCCAGGAAAGCAAGGCGGAACGCAGCGCCATCGCGGATGACCCGCCCGATATCCTGCTCACTAACTTCATGATGCTAGAGTACATCCTCACGCGCTTCGACGAAGTGGATCGGCGTGTGGTGGAACACTGCGAGGGACTTGAGTTCCTGGTGCTGGATGAGTTGCATACCTATCGTGGCCGTCAAGGGGCGGACGTTGCCTTGCTAGTGCGGCGCCTGCGAGAGCGCTTGAAAGCCGAGCAACTGGTCTGCATCGGTACCTCGGCCACCATGTCCAGCACAGGTAGCCAAGCCGACCGCAACCGCGTGGTGGCCGATGTGGCTAGCAAACTTTTTGGCACCCAGATCAGCGAGCATGACGTCATCGGCGAGACCTTGGAGCGCGTCACCAACCCGCTCAAGGACGTCAACGCCATCCGTACAGAACTACCGGCGGCCGTTACGCGAAAGCAGGATATCTGGGCTGACTTCGACGCCTTTCGCAATGACCCGTTATCCATCTGGGTGGAATTGAACCTGGGTATCGAACTACCTGCCGACGAGCCTCCTAGGCGGGCGAGACCCATGATGTTGGAAGAGGCCAGCCGCCGTCTCGCCGAAGACGCGGGTTGCCAGCCGGAAGCCGCTCGCTCCGCCCTGCAGCGCTTTCTAGTGGCTGCCCATGATGTGCGCACGCCCCAGGGCAGGCCGCCTTTCGCGTTCAAGCTGCACCAGTTCATCAGCGGTCCCGGCAAGGTGCTCACCACGCTGGAGGCGCGAGGTAAGCGCCATGTCACGCTCGATGCTCAGCGTTTCGCGCCGGGGCGACAGCAAGAGAATGTGCTGCTTTACCCGACGCACTTCTGCCGCGATTGCGGCCAGGAGTACCTACCTGTCTGGCACGCACAGCAACCGGTCAGCTTCAGCTCACGTGAGATCGACGATATCGCGGCAGAAGACGACGCCAGCTATGGCTTTCTGTGTCCTCTGGTGCCCGGGCAGCAATACGGCGGCCTGCTCGAAGACCTGCCGGAAACCTGGATCGACCTCAGCCGTAACGAACCCAAAATCAAGCCAGCCTACAAGAATGCCGTTCCCTATATGGTCACGGTCGATGCCAAAGGGCAATCGGGCTCGGGGACGGAGTTCTGGTTCATTCCGGGAAAGTTCCGCTTCTGCCTGAACTGCGGCACGACACACGAAGCCCACGGCAAGGATGCCAACCGCCTCTCCAGTCTGTCCGGCGAAGGCCGCTCTTCGGCCACGACCATGATTGCCCTGGCGGCCTTGCAGCAATTGTTCGCACTTTCCGAACCTGCGCCAGGGCAGCCTGACCCACGCAAGTTGCTTGGGTTTACCGACAACCGCCAGGATGCCGCTCTGCAGGCGGGACATTTCAACGACTTCATTTTCCTGCTGACGCTGCGTGCTGGCTTGATCGGTGCACTACAGGGCAGCGGCGGCCAACTCGATGAAGAACACTTGGCCGAAAGCGTATTCAAGGCCCTCGGCTTTCAAGGGGTCGATGAAGCGACCTTGGTGGAGTATCTGCGCACCCCCAAGCTCATGGGACTGGCCCGACAAGAAGCGCAACGCACATTGCGCTTCATCATCGCCTACCGGCTACTGCGTGATCTGCGGCGTGGCTGGCGTTTCAATAATCCGAATCTAGATCAACTCGGCCTGTTGCAGATTCGGTATCGAGACCTAGATGCCTTTTGCGCTGACGCCAGTATCTTTGCTGCAAACAGCACCTTGACCAAATTGACGGCAGTGCAACGGACAGTTCTGTTCGAATTACTGTTCGACGCCTTGCGCCGCCATCTGTGCCTGGAAAGTCGTTACCTCGACCCGGTTGAGCAGGACAAGGCACGCACCAGCGCCCACACCTACCTGAATGAACGTTGGGCCTTCGCTCCAGACGAGAAACTCGATACCGGCCGCTATCTCGTCCTCGGCAAGCGCCCGGAATACAAGGGCAAGCCGCGTACCGACTTGGTGACAGGTGGTCCACGCTCCCGTCTGCTACGGCAAATAAAGATGGCCGCCTTCTGGCGCGACAGCGCCTGCGCCAGCGAGGTCGTGCAGTGGAAAGATGTCGAGTGGGCTAAGCTGATCGAAGCGCTGCTGGAATCCGCCAAGGACTATGGTTATGTGCAGCGCCAACCTATCGACGCCCAGCTCGCAGGCTGGCGCCTGAACGCGGCTGCCCTGGACTGGTGCCTGATTGCCGATCAGCCGCAAACTGATAGCAATCGAATCAACCAGTATTTCCGCACCCTGTATCTCGGCATTGCCGACCTGCTGCGTCAGCCTTCGCATCCGCTGTTCGACTTCGAGGCCCAGGAACACACAGCCCAGGTGGATGCGCCACGCCGGCAACTGCTGGAGCAGCGTTTTCGCTACACCGAAAAAGACAGGCAGGACTGGGCGCAGAACCCGGCCCACGAAGCGCCGTTGGAACGTCTGCCGGTGATGTTCTGCTCCCCCACGATGGAGCTTGGCGTGGATATCTCCGCGCTCAACACCGTGTACCTGCGCAATGTGCCGCCGACCCCCGCCAACTACGCCCAGCGCAGCGGTCGTGCGGGTCGCTCGGGTCAGCAGGCGCTGGTCATCACCTAT
The DNA here is from genome assembly GCF_001270295.1 of Achromobacter sp. DMS1. Lineage (NCBI taxonomy): Bacteria > Pseudomonadati > Pseudomonadota > Betaproteobacteria > Burkholderiales > Alcaligenaceae > Achromobacter > Achromobacter sp. DMS1. The sequence continues at coordinate 19,505 of NZ_LHSJ01000011.1, forward strand.
TGCGCGGCGCTCAGTCCGCATGACCAGTGGTTCTTCCACAATGCCGAGCAGATGGTGCATGGCGTCGTGCGCGCGCCAACCCTCGATCTGAGCAATCGTGATCTCATCGACAGCCACCTGCAAGCGGTCTGGCTTGCCAGTACCCAGGTGCCACTGGACGACAGCATTGCGCCCATGCTGGATCTCGACCAGCCCGGTAAACCACTGAAACAGCCCTTGCACGAAGCACTGCGGGCGCAGGCTGTCCAGCAGCGTGCCTTGGCCAGTGCCGGACGGGTCATCGACCAGCTTGAGGGCGAGCTTGAAGGCAGCGCCTGGTTCACTCCTGACTATGTGCGCCAGGTCATCGACAACGCGGCGCAAGCGTTCTCTGGGGCGTTGGAGCGCTGGCGCGTGCTGTTCGATGCCACCCGCCAACAGATGGATATGGCTGATCGCATCGTCAAGAGCCATACCGCCTCGCACACGGAACGCCAAAATGCCCAGCGCCGCTACGGCGACGCCGCGCGCCAGTACGCCGTATTGCTCAAGTCCGGCAACGGCCAGAACAATGATTTCTATACCTATCGCTACTTGGCCAGCCAAGGCTTCCTGCCAGGCTACAACTTCCCGCGCCTACCGTTGATGGCCTGGATTCCCGCCCGTGGCGGCCAGGCCGTCAATGGCAAGGATGACGAAGGCAGCATGGTCAGCCGGCCGCGCTTCCTGGCCCTGTCCGAATTCGGTCCCCGCAGCCTCATTTATCACCAGGGCCGCATGTACCGCGTGGTGCGTGCCAAACTCAACGTAGGCAATACAGACCACATTTCCGGCAACAGCCAGTTGGCCACCATTGCCTCGTTGGTGTGCAGCCAATGCGGCTACGGCCATCTCGGAGAGCCGGGCGGCGAACAGCCGCTGGTCAATCGCTGCGAGAACTGCGACGCCTTGCTCACCGAGCACGATTGGGTGCGCGAGCTCTACCGCATCGAAACCGTGGAGACCGTGGCCACCGAGCGCATCTCCATCAACGACGAGGAGCGCCAGCGTCAGGGCTTCGAGCTGCAAACCACCTACCGCTTTCTACCCGGCCCCGATGGCCGTATCCAGCGGCAGAAGGCCACGATCCAACAAGGTGAGGACGTGCTAGGCGAGCTCACCTACGCGCCCGCTGCGCAAATCTGGCGCATCAATCGCGGCTGGCGCAGGCGCAAAGACAAGGAGCAACTGGGCTTCTACATCAACCCCATCACGGGCACCTGGAGCAAGCAGGACGCACCGGATGCGGAAGACGACCAGGGCGGCGACGATGCTTTGCTGGAGAAGGTGCCCAACCAGCGCATCGTTCCTTTTGTGGAAGATCATCGCAATCTGCTGATCTTCGCTCCCGTACATGCCCTGTCGCTGGAGGCCATGGCCACTTTGCAGGCCGCGCTCAAGCGCGGCATCGAAATGACTTTCCAGATCGAGGAATCCGAACTGGTGGTCGAGCCACTGCCGAAGTCCGATGAGCGCCGCGCCTTGCTGTTCTACGAAGCGGCGGAAGGCGGTGCGGGTGTGCTCACTCGCCTGGCAAACAATCGCGACGACCTTGCACTCGTAGCCAGCAATGCCCTGCAACTGATTCACTATCGCAAACCGCAGAGCGGCATTTGGACGCTGGACGATTTGCCGTCGCTGGAACAGACCGATGCACTTTGCAATCATCAGTGCGAAGCCGGCTGCTATCAGTGCCTGCTGTCGTACTTCAACCAGCCGGATCACGAACACATCAACCGCCGCAATGCGGATGCGCTCAAGCTGCTGGTCGCGCTGGCCAATGCTCAGGTACAGCCTGTGGAATGCAGCGCGGCCCCCGTTGCAGCGGCGATCTTGGCAGACGAGCCACTCGACGCCTGGCTGTCCGCGCTCAGCCAGGCAGGGGCCGTGCAACCTGATGCGGTCAACGTGTCCGTCAACAATGGCGTAGCCACTGCGGCGGCCCAGTACAAGGCATCTCGTGCTTTGGTGTTTCTGTCCGCTGTGGATGATCAGACCACCAGCGTACTGCAGGACAAAGGCTGGCAGGTGCTCGATTTCTCGGACGCTTCACGCTGGCCACAACAATTCGCCGCGCACGCCGATGTGTTCGGTTCCAAGGAATAAAGGCGCATGACGATCCTCGAACACGACTTTCTACCCGGCAACCTGGTGCGCGCCCGAGGCCGCGAATGGGTGGTGCAGAGCGACTCCCGCCGCGACTGGCTGCGCCTGCGCCCATTGAGCGGCGCCGATGACGAAAGCATCGCCCTGATCCCCGAGTTGGAACTGCATCCCGTCGAACCTGCCACCTTCGACTGGCCCGATCCTGCACGCGCCGGCAACCATGCCGCCGCGCTGTTGCTACGCGATGCCTTGCGCCTGACCCTGCGCGCAGGCGCCGGCCCATTCCGCTCCTTTGGCAATATCGCGGTGGAGCCTCGCGGCTACCAACTTGTGCCGTTGCTGATGGCACTGCGCCTGTCCACTGTGCGCCTGCTGATCGCTGATGACGTTGGCATCGGCAAGACCATCGAAGCCGGCCTGATCGCACGAGAGCTCATGGACCGTGGCGAAATCGCCCGCCTGGCCATTCTTTGCCCGCCACACCTTGTCGAGCAGTGGCAAAATGAGTTGGAAACCCGCTTCAACCTTCAGGCCGTGGCGTTGACTTCGTCTTCGGCCTCCCGCATCGAACGTGATCTTCCGCATGGAGTGCGCCTGTTCGACCATCATCCCGTGGTGGTCGTCAGCCTGGACTACATCAAGAGCGAACGCCACCGCGAACAGTTTCTCGCTACCGCCCCCGAATGCATCATCGTTGACGAGGCCCACACCTGCGCCAGCAGCGGCGCAGGCAAGCAATTGCGCTTCGAGTTGCTGCAACGCCTTGCCCGTGACGCGCAGCGACACCTGATTCTGCTGACCGCCACCCCTCACTCTGGTGACGAAACCGCCTTCTACAACTTGCTGTCGCTGCTCGATCCGCGCTTTGCGGCCTTGCAAGGCCGAGTGACGGCCTCCGACCCGCTGCGTCAGGAATTGGCACGCCACTTCGTCCAGCGCCGTCGCAAGGACATCGTTGAATGGCAGGCCGAGACCCATGACGGACGAGGTTTTCCCCGCCGCATGAAAACCGAGCTTACCTATCAACTCAGCGGCGAATGGGGCGCGTTCTTCGACGCCGTGCAGGATTACTGCCGCGAACTGGCTGAAACCGTTGAGCAGCAAGAACAGCAAGGCGGCGCGCGCCTCATTTGGTACGCCACCCTGGCATTGTTGCGCTGCGTGGCATCGTCGCCCGCAGCCGCCGTCAAGGCGTTGACCACACGGCTGGAAGGCACTGTGCCGGATGAGGCGCTTCTCGGCGATGAGCGCCTGCACGATGGCGAGACCGATGACCTCTCCGGCAGTGATCTGGAGCCGCCTGCCCAGGTGCAGGACGCTGCGCCGCGCCTGCAAGCCTTGATCGCCGACGCGCAACGTCTTTCCGGCAAGGCCGGTGATCCAAAGCTGGCTGCGCTCATCCGGCACATTGACCTCCTGGTGAAGGATGGCTACCACCCGGTGGTGTTCTGCCGCTACATCGCCACCGCCCATTACGTGGCCGAACACCTCAAGGCCGCTTTCCCCAAAGCCACCGTCGATGCCGTCACCGGCGAACTCACCCCCGAAGAACGCCGCGAGCGCGTGGACGACCTAGAGAATGCTGAGCAACGCATCCTGGTCGCCACCGACTGCCTCTCCGAAGGCATCAACCTGCAACATTTGTTCACCGCTGTCGTCCACTACGACCTGGCTTGGAACCCCACCCGCCACGAACAGCGCGAAGGCCGCGTCGATCGTTTCGGTCAGCAGGCCGATGAAGTGCGCTGCACCATGCTCTACGGGCAAGATAACCCGGTGGATGGCTTCGTGCTCAACGTCATCCTTAAGAAGGGCGAGGCCATTCAGAAGGAGCTCGGCGTGCTCGTTCCCATGCCCGAGGATGAAGCCCGCATCAATCAGGCCTTGGTCAAGGCGGCATTGATGAAACGCAGCGACAGTCGCACCGCATCGCCGCAGGCCGTATTCGACTTTGGTGAGCCGGAGCAATTGCTCGCTCCACTGCAAGCCCAATGGCGTGACGCGCTGGAAAAGGCTAAGGCCAATCGCACTGTGTTCGCCCAGCGTCGCATCAAGCCAGACGAGGTGCTGCCCGAATGGCACAAACAACAACAGGCTCTGGGCACCCAGGCTGACGTGCAGCGTTTCCTGCAAAGCGCTTGTGTGCGGCTGGGGGCGCCGCTGGAAATCGGCCGCAAACAGACCGCACGTTTCCTGCCGCAGCACCTGCCCGAAGCCCTGTGCCAGCGCTTGGCCGATGAGGGCATCAACACACCCCAACTCATCGACTTTAGCGAACTGCATCGCAGCCATCCGTTGGTTGGCCTGCTGGCCCAGCATTTGCTGGAAGACGCACTCGGTGGCGAACGTCCGCTGGCCGCCCGTTGCGCTGCCACTCTTACCAATGACGTGGAGGTTGTCACCACCCTTTACCTTCTGCGTCTGCGCCACCAGCTCAGCTACGTGCGCCGCCGCGAACCCTTTCAGATGATGGCGGAGGAAACCGTTGCTCTGGCTGTGCAGGGCCGCAACGCTCCTCAATGGCTGGCTGACGACGGCGTGAGTCGCCTGCTCGAATGCACGCCCAGCGGTAACCTGCCGCCAGAGGCGGCACAGCGCGAAATCCGCACCGCGCTCGACTTCCTCGCCGCGCACCCGCAGCAACTGCAAGCGGTAGCCCAACAGCGGGCCGATGCCCTGCTGGCCGACCACCAGCGCGTGCGCGAAGCCACCCGTGACGTCGGCCAGTACAGCGTCAGCCCCTGCCTGCCGGTCGATGTGATGGGCGTGTACGTACTGCTGCCTGACTCGCTATAAGCCTCGGCCTGGAGAAGAACAACCATGAAACGCATCCGCAAGGCCCAGGCCACGCTCAACCTGCCCACCCTCAAGCTCGAAGGCGGCCTGTTCCTGCCCGATCAACTGGAAAAAGCCGCACAGGGTCGCGCCAGTGCCCAGAGCGAGGCCGACTACGGCACCCCCAAGGGCGTCAAGCTCAAGGACGAATACAGCCGCGCTTTCCAGATCGCCTGCGCCCAATGGCAGCACTTTGCCGCGCAGTTGGAGCGCGCCGACGTCGATGCTGCGCAGCTCACCACCGCCTTTGTCCACGAACTGCTGCGCGACGCCTTTGGCTACGCCGCCTTGCAAGCCGCGTCAGCACAGCAAGTGGGTGAACTGCGTTACCCGGTCAGCCTCATGGCAGGCACTTTACCCGTGCTGGTGGCCCCGCACACTCTGGGCCTGGATGAGGCCGACGCGCGATTTGCCGTGCAGGGCGGTGGCAACCGCAAGAAAGCCCCGTTCCAGGCGATGCAGGAATTGCTCAACGCCAGCGAAGCGCTGCAATGGGGCATCGTCAGCAACGGCAAGCAACTGCGTCTGCTGCGCGACGCTGCCTCGCTCACCCGTCCCAGCTTTCTCGAAGTCGATCTGGCCGACCTTCTGGGCGGCCAGCGTTATGCCGAATTCGCCAACGTTTGGCGTCTACTGCATGCCAGTCGCGCATTCCGCCCCGGCCAAGGCGCTACGGCGTGCATCTGGGAACAATGGCGTAGCGAAGGCCAACAGGAAGGCACTCGCGTGCGCGATGGTCTGCGCAACGGCGTCGAGCAGGCCCTGCTGACCCTAGGTGCAGGCTTCCTGCAACACCCCGCCAACCATGCCCTGCGTGCCGCTCTGAACGACGGCACGCTCAGCAAGGATGAATATTTCCAACAACTGCTGCGCCTGATCTACCGGCTCATCTTCGTGTTCACCGTGGAAGAGCGCGGCGTGCTGCACCCGCAGGAAGATAGCGCCGAAGCACAGGTTGCCCGCCGTGCCTATGCCGAAGGCTACGCCCTGGCCCGCCTGCGCGAACTCTGCCTCAAGCGTCGCGTCCGCACCCGTCATGACGACCAGTGGCAAGCCATCCGCATCGTGTTTCGCGGCCTGGCGCAAGGCGAGCCGCGCCTGGCGCTGCCCGCGCTGGGCGGCCTGTTCGCTCCCCAGCAATGCACCGATCTGGATAACGCCAATCTGGACAACGCCCACCTGCTCACTGGCTTGCAACACCTGCGCTGGGCGGTGGTCGCGCAGGGCAAAGGCAGCAGCCTCACCCCGGTGGACTATCGCAACATGGGGCCTGAGGAACTGGGCAGCGTCTACGAAAGCCTGCTGGAACTGGTGCCCGCCATCGACCTGCCCGCACGCACCTTCGGTTTTGTCGGCCGCACCGAGGAAGGCAGCACCGCCGGCAACGCTCGCAAGCTCACCGGCAGCTACTACACCCCCGACAGCTTGGTGCAGGAGCTAATCAAGAGCGCGCTCGATCCCGTCATCGAACAGCGCCTTGCCGCCCACCCGGCCAGCCCAACCGAGGCGCTGCTGGCCATCCGCGTCATCGACCCGGCCTGCGGTAGCGGCCACTTCCTGCTGGCCGCTGCCCGCCGCCTGGCGGAAAAACTGGCCCAGTTGCGCAGCCTCGAAGGCGGGCAGGAAGGCGCCATCCAGCCGCAGGACTACCGCCACGCCCTGCGCGAAGTGGTGGGCCACTGCATCTACGGCGTGGACCGCAACCCCATGGCCATCGAACTGGCGCGCATGGCCTTGTGGCTGGAGGGCTACGAGGAAGGCCGCCCGCTGGGCTTTCTCGACCATCACCTGCAAGTGGGCGACGCCCTGCTGGGCCTGACCGACCTGACCGTGCTGGAACAAGGCATCGCCAAGGATGCCTTCAAGCCTTTGAGCGGCGACGACAAGGACGTCTGCAAGGAATTGGCCAAAGCCAATGCCGCCGGCCTCAAGCAGATCGCCAAAGACCTGCAAGGCAAGCAGATGCTGCTGGGCGTGGACAACCGCAGCGGCCTGGAAGCCCTGCGCGCCATCGAAACCCTGCCCGCCGACACGCCCGAACAGGTGGCCGCCAAGGAACAAGCCTGGCGCCACTTTCTGGAGGACTCCGCCCACCGCCCGCTGGCCCACGCCGCCGATGCGCTGGTGGGCGCCTACCTGCTGCCCAAGACGAAGGACATGGCAGAAGCCGTGCCCACCAGCATCACCCTGCATGCGCTGCTAACCGCGCCGGAACGCGCCCAAACCGAGCACGCCGCTCCTATCGTTGCGGCCCGCGACGCCTGCGAGCAGGCGCGCGTGTTCCACTGGCCGCTGGCCTTCCCGCAGGTGTTCGCGCAAGGCGGCTTCGACTGCGTGCTGGGCAATCCGCCGTGGGAGCGCATCAAGCTGCAAGAAGAAGAATTCTTCGCCACCCGCCACCGCGACGTGGCGCAAGCTCGCAACAAGGCCGAACGCGCCCAGCGCATCCAGTGGCTCAGTGAAGGCATGCTGGCACGCCACCTGTACCCCGACCTGGCCCATGAGGTGCATGAGGACGAAGCCGAAAAACGCCTCTACCGTGAATTCGTCACCGCCCGCCGCACGGCGGAGGCGGCCAGCGTGTTTGCCCATGTGAAAGGCGTGGACGGCGGCCGCTACCCGCTGACCGGCGTGGGCGACGTGAACACCTACGCGCTGTTTGCCGAAACCATCCTGCAAATCCATGCCGACAGCGGCCGCGCCGGCTTCATCGTGCCGACCGGCATCGCTACCGACGACAGCACCAAGGCGTACTTCGGCCACATCACCCAGAACCGGCGGCTGGTCAGCCTGTACGACATCGAGAACCGTGAAGCGGTATTCCCCTCGGTACACCGCAGCTACAAGTTCTGCCTGCTGACTCTGGGCGCGGCGGAACGGGCGGAATTCGTCTGCTTCGCCACCCAGGTCAGCCAACTGGCCGATCCGCGGCGTCGCTTCACCCTCACGCCTGACGAATTCCGCCTGATCAACCCCAACACGCTCACCTGCCCGGTCTTCCGCAGCGAACGCGATGCAGAATTGACCAAGAAGCTCTACCGCGCCGCGCCGGTGCTGATGCGTGATGCCGTTACCGCAGGCGAGGGCAAACGAGCCAAAGTGGTGGAGCCTGAGCAAAACCCGTGGGGTATTTCGTTCATGCGTATGCTGGATATGGCGAACGACAGCCACCTGTTCATGGACGCGCAAGCCGCCGACCACCTGCCGCTGTACGAAGCCAAACTCATCCACCAGTTCGACCACCGCTGGGCCACCTACACGGCGGACGGCAACAGCCGCAATGCCACGCTGGCCGAAAAGGCGAACCCGGATTTCACCGTCACCCCACGCTACTGGGTCAGTCGCGCCGAGGTGGAAGAGCGCCTATGCAAACGTGACCGCGATGGTCGCGTGATCTGGCAATGGGAACGGGATTGGTTGATGGGCTGGCGGGATATTTGCCGCGCAACCGATGAGCGGACGGTGATTGCGTCGGTGTTGCCAAGGGTGGGAACAGGGGATACGTTGCTCTTGATGTTTCCCGACAGCAAGCACGGTGTTCGTAGGGCATGTTTACTCGCGGATCAATGCTCGCTGGTGCATGACTTTGTTGCCCGGCAAAAAATAGGCGGCACACATCTGAAGTACCACGTCAAAAAGCAGATAGTGAACCTTCCTCCAGACCGCTACACCGAGGCCGACCTCGCCTTTATCGTCCCGCGCGTACTGGAGCTGACCTATACCGCCCACGACCTCTCCGGCTGGGTACAAGACTTGGGCTACGACGGCGAACCCTTCCCCTTCAACCCCGTCCGCCGCGCCACCCTGCGCGCCGAACTCGACGCCTACTACGCCAAACTCTACGGCCTCACCCGCGACGAACTGCGCTACATCCTCGACCCCACCGATGTCATGGGCCAGGATTACCCCAGCGAAACCTTCCGAGTGCTCAAAAAAAAGGAACAGGGGGAGTTCGACGAATACCGCACTCAGCGGCTGGTCCTGGCAGCTTGGGACAAGCTGGAACGCGGAGAACTCAGATGAAGATCCTTGATCTGCAGAACGAATTCCGCGAACTGATCGCGCAACTCCGGCATGAAATCGAAGCCGCCAGTGCGATGGGGCAGTTTGATGCGCATAAGATTTCCGAGAACCTCATGTGCGGCCTTCTGCGCGAGCTGTGTGGCTGGACTGACTTGCGGAATCTGAACCGCGAGCAAGCGAATTTTCCCGGAATTGATCTCGCAGACGATACGCGCCGAGTGGCGGTGCAGGTAACGGCCACCGCAGACATCGGCAAGGTCAAATACACGCTGGAGCAATTTCTCAGTCGTGATTTGCACCAGCGTTACGACCGATTGATTGTCTATGTACTCACCGCCAAGCAAGGCAGCTACTCGCAAGCGGCCGTTGATTCAGTGTGCGAGAGCAAGCACAAGTTTTCAGCTCGCAATGATGTTTGGGACTACAAGGAGCTGTGCACCCTGGCAGCCGATGCTGAACCACACAAGCTGCAAGCTGCGCTCAACCATTTGAAAGCCTATCTGCGCGGAGTGCCTGTTGGTTTGGCGGACGAGGACATTGATCCACCTTTGACGCCATCCGAATCGCTGACGGCCAACCTCGTGGAACTCTATTTTCCGAGCAAACTCTTCATTGCTCGATTGAGTGAGGGTCTGCTGGAAAAGCATGGCAAAAGAAGGCCAGGCTTGTGGCGAACCACCATCAGAGAGTTCAACCAAGAGAATGGACTCGCGGTTCCATCTGCCTACGTTATCCACAGCGGCAACCTGGTGACGTTCTTTAATCTGATCGAGCGGAACAATCCCTATCAGCACTTGTGTGAGCCAGGCACAGCGGAAGAACACAACACTGCTGATTACTTCACGATCGACGATGACCACGAGCGCGTCTTCAAGTCGCTGCTGAGGTTTTCCCTGCAGCATCGCCTGTTTAAGGAACGTGTGCGGTGGGAAAACGACATTGGTGAGTTCATATTCCTGCCTTTGGAAGATGGCTTTAACCAAAGAGAAGTGGTCTGGCAAGGAGAGAAAAAAGCCAAGCGCAATGTCTTTTCAAGGCAATTCAACAAAAAAGATCCTTCAAAGGTTTTTCTGCAAAAGCATCTCTCGTTCGCTGCAGATTTTTTGCGTCTGGATGGTCATTGGTTCATGGCCATAACCCCCAGTTGGTTCTTTAGCTATGGCGCCAATTTCGAGCAGTCTGGTTTCAGTCACGACAATCTCAGCTGGATCAAGCGCCAGGAAAATAACCAGCAGGTGATGAATCATTTTCGATTTATATCTGCCTGGCTGTCCTCAATTGACGACGAGGATCTTTTCTCAGAAAAAGGGACAACGGACTCCTTCCTCTCATTTGGGACTCCACTCATGCTGAATGGTGCCCCCTCTCTGGAGGAGTCTGGCTGGAAAGCCCTGCCTACGATCAATGAAGAAGATTCGGCGCAGCCGAGAAGGATGTTCGGTTCATGAAACTGGTGCATGTCAACGAGCCAAGGCTTGAGTTCTTTGAGGGTTCACATGTTTGTCCTAGGCGCGGGATTGCAGCCTATGGGGTGTATGACAAAGGCTCTCTCACCCGGAGAACTCGAATCCTAATCGGAGCCATCGGCACTAGCAAAGACCTCGAAGACCTTTCGAGTCTGATCGAGCGAATGAAGTCTCCTATATCGGCTGACGTGGATGAACACAAGGGCAATCTTTTTCCAGACTTCTGTGGATTCAATGAGCGGGTTGGGTTTCATGCGGAGCTTGCGTTCAACCAAGATTTAGGTCGCCCATTGAGGCAATTGGATATCGAGAAAGTTGCAAAAATAAATAATCGAACGCAGCGTATAGAAGCAGCCCTCGACCTGTACTATGAGGAGATAAAGTTCCTCGCACAGAACAGGCCTGTCGATGTGATCGTTTGCGTGCTTTCTAAATCTCTTTACGATGCAGTCAGCAAAGATTCGGCGATGGAAGGCGACGAAAAGCTGGAAGAGAGCATCGAGGTTCAATCAGAGTTGAATTTCCGGCGGGCCTTGAAGGCGAAGGCCATGCACTTGGGCAAGCCGCTTCAATTGGTGCGTGCAGATTCGCTGGCATCCGGCGCAAAGGGTCAGCAGGATGACGCAACCAAGGCTTGGAATCTCGCGACCGCGCTGTATTACAAGGCTGGCGCGACCAACCCATGGCGCCTTGAAAAGGCTGAAGGCAACACACTTTCTTGTGCCTTGGGTATCGCGTTCTACCGAAGCAGAGACAAGAAGACGCTTAACACCAGCTTGGCTCAGGTTTTCGATGAATTGGGTAATGGATTGATTTTGCGGGGCACGCCTGTGCATCTCGACAAAGGAGATAGAGTCCCAAAGCTATCGGAGGAGCAGGCATATACCTTGTTCAAGGCTGCGCTTGAGGAGTATCGCAATGCGATGCGAACGTACCCTGGCAGGGTCGTTGTTCACAAGACATCAAATTTCTCTGACCTGGAGATTTCAGGTCTCATGAGTGCGGCCTCGGACTTGCGTATCGATACAGTTGATTTTGTGACGGTGATGGATTCGCGACTTCGACTCTTTAGGACTGGAGCATATCCTCCTTATCGAGGTACATCCCTAGTCCTTGATGACCAGCGGCAGTTGCTCTATACCCGAGGCTCAATCTGGTACTACAAGACCTATCCTGGGATGTACATTCCTCAGCCACTTGAGTTGCGCGTGATCCGCTCGGAGCAAAGCCCCGCCTTTCTGGCTAGGGAAATCCTCGGACTGACAAAAATGAACTGGAACAACACCCAGCTTGATGGAAAATACCCCATCACGCTTAGTTGCGCCAGAAAGGTGGGGGAGATCATGAAGTATTTGGATGAACATGATCGGCCACAAATTCGCTATGGCTACTACATGTAATCTGCGGGACAGAACATGCTTACTCATCTCAAACTGGAGAACTTCAAGATCTGGCGCACCACGGGGCCTGTGCGACTTGCTCCGATTACTCTGCTGTTGGGTACCAATTCATCAGGCAAATCCAGTCTGATCCAAAGCCTGCTGCTCATCCGTCAGACCGTCAGAGGCGATGATCCGAGTCTCGATCTCAATCTTGGCAATCCTGATGCTGGCGATTCCGTCACACTCGGCCAGTTCAAGGATGTGCTGTGTCGCCACGGCGCAGCAACGGAAAGCACGGCGTTCAATCAGGTAGGTATCGAGTTTCGCTGGAGCGAAACGGGAAATGCCGCTGAATCGGCGATCTTCTCGGTACGCTACCGTAAAGGCCAATCCGGCAGCGCTGAACTGGAGTTCCTGCGCTTGGGCAAAGACGGTCAAGGCTTCAGCGTGCAACGCCGTAAACCCGGGATTTATCGCCTCACGCTGGGCAATCAAATCAAGCCTTTGGGGCAAAGTGCGGATTTTCGTCCGCAGCGTTCGTTTGCATTTTCACCCTCTACGCTCAACAAACTGGGTTTGCAGGGTGAGGTGATTCGGTCGGTTGGTCCGGCGCTGCTGGACGAGTTGGGTCGCATCATCTACCTTGGCCCCGTGCGCCGTTTGGCCCAGCGCGACTATGTATGGGCGGGACGTATGCCTGCCCATATCTGTTAGCGCCGGTGTAATACTGACCCACCCCGTCGGAGTAAATCTGACCCACCTGGGCAATGATGGTGGCTTTT
>NZ_LHSJ01000110.1:0-12850 GCF_001270295.1 Achromobacter sp. DMS1
CACCCCGGCCGAGGCCGCGCCGCCGCGGCGGCCGACAGCCAGCGCGAACGCCATGAAGGCCAATGCCAGGCCCACCGTGATAGCGGTGAAGTACTCCTGCTTGCGCACGAAGCTGATCGCCCAGGCCTGCGGGCGCTCGTAGGCCAGCGTGCCGCCGGCGGCGAACTCGCCGGGCAGGAAACCGCACGCTTCCGCCGCGGCCGGGGTGGCGGGCACCTCGAACACGGCATAGCTGACGGCCGCATAGCCCAGCGCGGCCAGAAGAAAGACAATGCACATCAGGCGACGGGGAATCATGGGAACCTCCCGGCGGGTGGCGGGGCGGGACGCGCCCCGAGGGATCAATAGCAGATGCTGGGCGCACCGTCGCTCATGAACTCGACCAGCTTGGCGCCGCCCACGATCTTGGCGCCGGCGACCAGCTTGTTCTCGTCCAGCCCGCGTTTCTTGAAGCAGGGCGAGCAGACATAGATCTCGCCGCCGGCGGCCGCGAAGCTGTCCATCAGCTCCTTCAAGGGCGCGAAGCCTTCTTCGTGGATATCGTCGGCGTAGCCCTGCTGCGACAGACGAGTGCCTTCGATGGACAGGAACACCACGGTCTGCTTGTCGGATGCGACGGCGGCATTGGCGACGACGAAGGCCACCGTGGCCTTGTCGGTATCGTTCTTGGAGCAACTCAGGGAAACGACGAATTTTCCAGCCATGGCGATTCTCCTTTGGCGACAATGAAAAGAAGGCGGCGAGAGAAGCGCCGCCGTTCCTACCAATCCGGCCGGGACCGTATCCAGAACGTGTGGGTCTCGGGCTCGTAGCGTTCCAGCTCGTTGCGGGTCATGCGGCAGAACGCCGGAATATCGTGTATCGCCCCGGCGTCATGGGCCACGACGCGCATGACCTTGCCGGGCATTTTCTTCAGATGCTTGCGCAGCTTGAGGATGAGCTCGCCGCAGCCCATGTGGCCAGCATCCCAGAAATCGTCGCCTTCGTTGGGCGTCAGTGCAGGCATGGGGCAAGTCCGGACGAATATCGCCACGCGCTCCGGGGCGACGAGGCCCCGAACGCGCAAAGCCGGGTGCGGCCAGCGGGCATTGCTCCGCCGCGCTCAGGGTCGACGACCTTGAGCCGCGCGCGCGGCAGGCGCATGAGGAAAAACGGGCCGGAAGAAAAAACAGGCAGTCATCATGGCAAGGACCTTGCACAGTAACCAGGGGAAGCAGCCGGGCGGCCGCGGGTTTATGCATATTACCTGTCCGGCGGGAAAGACAAAAGACTTTGCGCCGGAACCCGAGTTCTTGCTCATCAACACGGTGGGCGCCGCGGGCATTGGTGCCCGCCGCACAACAGTGCGCTTCCCGCGGCGGGTCTACCGGGCGCAACACGCCAGACCTGCGATGCCGTCGTCATTTCTCCCGACGCAAGGACTTCCATGAACACGCACGACCCGCGGCGCGCTTCGCCGCCATGCCGGCCGGCTGACCTTCGCCGGCGACGCCATGTTCCCGGTGGGATTCGATCACCCCGAATGGCACAACGGCTTCGAGCACGACCCCGAGGAGTCCGCCCGCGTCCGCATCGCCCTCCTGCGCGAACTGGCGGAAAACCGCGGACTGCTCGTCGCCGCCCACCTGCCGTTTCCGTCCGTGGGCCGGGTCGCAGCCAATGGCGAGGCGTTTCGCTGGGTGCCGGTGATGTGGGACTACTGACTGCGGCGCAGGCGGGCGGTGACATACTATGGTTTGGCCGAGCTTTCCATCCACCATACGGGAACCCTGCACCGTGACTGAACTCACCACCCTGAACGGGGCAACCATCGCCTTCGACCTCGACGGTACCCTGGTCGATTCGGCGCCCGACCTGATCGGCGCCATCAACGCAATCCTGGTCGCGGAAGGCTTGCGGCCCCTGGCCTACGAACAAGGGCGCCCCTATGTCAGCCGCGGGGCCCGGTGGCTGCTGCAAAGGGGGCTCGAGATTGCTGGAGAGCGGGAGCCGGCCGCCCGCACGGCGGCGCTGTTCGGCCACTTCATCGACCACTACAGCGAACACATCGCGGACGAAAGCCGGCCGTTCCCGGGTGCCATTGATGCGTTGAAGGTTTTGAAAGCGGGGGGCGCCAGGCTTGTGGTCTGTACCAACAAGCCCACTGATCTGTCGCGCAATCTGCTGGCCAGGCTGGACATGGCGGAGCTGTTCGATGGGGTTGTGGGCATGGACGCGGTCACCGCGCCCAAACCCGATCCCGCCCACCTGATCGAAGCCGTGGACGCCGTGGGCGGCGACCTGTCTCGCACCGTCATGGTCGGCGACGCAGACATCGACGCCGGCGCTGCCAGAGCCGCCGGGACGCCGTTGATACTGGTCAGCTTCGGCTACACCGAAATCCCGGCCGCGCAACTGGCGCCCGACGTCCTGCTGCATCGCTTCGACGATCTGGCAGGCGCCTGCGCCGCCCTGCTGGGCCGGACTAGAAGCGCACGGCCAGCGTGAACAGGCCCGACTGCTGCCGGCTGCCGCCGCCGAACTGCGCGTCGTAGGCGATGCCGGCCGTCGTGTTGCGCGCGATCGTCATTTCCGCCCCCAGCCCGAACACCGCGGCGTCACGCGCGATGGGCACGCCTGCCACCGAGAAGGTGCTGCCGCCGTCGAAGGCCAGCTGCTGCTTCGGCTTCACGTCGCCCATTGCATGGCGCCAGCCCAGCGATGCGGTCAGGCGGCCCGGGGCATGGTCCGCGCCGAACGCCCACGCGCCGCGCAGGCCCAGCGTGGTGCTCGTCACATCGTCGGTGCGGCCCGATCCGTGCAGCGCGGCCGAGCCGCCCGATTCGTCGAAGCCGCGCGTGCGCAGGTGGTTCCACGCCATGCCGGCGTATGGCTCCACGGAATAGGCGTCGCCCACCGGCAGCCTGTAGCCCAGCTCGGTGAACACTTGCGTCGATGAGCCGTGATAGGACGACTCGAGCCGCTGGCTCAGGCTCCCGGCCGCCACGTCGCGTTTCGTGTCGATATCGTGCCAGGTGTAGGCCGCGCCGGCCATGAAGCGGAACCGGCCCGGACCGGCCCGGAAACTCCGTCCGCCGAACAAGGTCGCCGTATAGCTGTCGACATCCGTGCGCGACGACGTGTTGGCGATCGAACTATGGCTGCCGATGTAGCCCAGCGCGCCGCCCAAACGCCAGCCGCCGCCCACCGCCCCGTCGCCGCCGACGAAGAGGCCGCCGTCCGATTGGCGCACGCGGGAAGCGTTGCCGTCGCCCGCGAAGGTGCGCCAATTGCCGAATACCTGCGCCCAGACCGGATGCGCGCCGCTTTGCGGCAGGGCCTCGGACGACGGCGCACCCAACTGGGCCATGGGGCGTCCGGCCAGTGCCGGCGCGTCGAGGTTGCCGCGCAAACGGGCCAGCGGCAGCGTGCGCACGGTATCCCCCAGGCTCTGCAATACGCTGGCGGTGCTCGCATAGGCTTCGCCGGAAAGCATGTTCAAGGCCGAGCGCGCCTGCTCCGGCGTCATGGCAAGAACCGCCGTCGCCACCTGGCTGGCGCCGCTGCCTTCGGCCGCGTTCGCGACCGAACCCGTCAGGGCCTGGTTGCCATCGCTCGCCGACGGGGATGTCGCGCCGGTTGTGCTGCCGGCCGGCGCGCCGCCGTTTCCGGCCGAAACCGATGCGCCTGCCCCCAGGGACGCTTCATGACCAACGCTTGCGGAGGCGTTTTCGCTCGAGGACGATCCGGTCCCGGCCGACGACGCAGCGCTTTCGCCGCCGGACGATCCGTTTCCGGCCGATGGCGAAGCGCCTCCCGCCGCGGGTGGCGCTTCGCCATCCAGCGCGCCGCCCACGGCGCTCTGGTTTCCGGTGTCGCCCACGCTGCCGATCGGCACGTCGTTGCGCGTCAGCGTCATGAACGCATTCTTGGCGTCATAGCTCAGCGTGGGAGTGAGGAACGCATATGCGCTCGACGCGCCTGTGAACCGGCCCTGTATGCCGCCATCCGCCGTCAGGATGTTGTAGGTCGTGCGCGGCGCATAGTTGCCGTCGGGCCCCACATGCGCCACCGTGCCGTCGAGGCGGGCAACGCCCGTGACGTGGATGCGGTCGCTCGCGCTGCCCGCGGGGTCGGCATGCACGCGATAGACGGTGTCCTGGCCGAAGGCAAGATCGCCGTTGACGGTGAGCGTGCCGATGGGCGAGCCGTCGTTGCCCGGGGAGACGACCGCCGTGGGATAGAGCGTGGTGCTGCCCACCTGGCCCACGCCCGCCAGCACGACTTCGCGGCCGATATCGATGGGGCCGTTCAGTTTGCCGTCGATCTCCAGCGCGCCATCGGCGATCAGAATGGGGCCGGACAGGCCGCTGCTGTCGGCCCTCAGGATCAGCGAGCCCGGACCGGTCTTGACGAAGCCGCTCGTGCCTTGCAGCGGGTTGTCGATGGTGTCGACGAATTGGCCCGAGGCATAGGTGCCGTCGCCGACGACCAGGGCCGGCGGATTGCCGCCGTTGGCCACCAGGGTAATGGGCGCGCCTTGCACACGGTACCGGTCGGTGGCGAACTGGATGCCCGACACGCGCACGGAACCGGCTCCGCCATCGACAGTCACCGTGCCGGCCACGCCGGTGAAAATCGCGTATCCGCCATCGGGCAAGGCTCCCGCGGCATTGGTCGGGCTATTCCAGTTCGTGCCCGCCGCAGACCACGTACCGTCGCCGCCGCCCGCTCGCGTGGCCGACGCCGCGCCGTTGCCGTTCCACAAGTTCGTCGTGCTCGGCCCCAGGATGAGATTGATCTGTTTGTCGCCGGTCAGCGACTGGATGGCCGCCGCCGGCACGGAGTCGCCGGTCACCGCGCCCAGCGACAGCCCGTTGCCGCTCAGCGTGCCGCCGTACGACAGGATGCGGTAATAGCCGGCGTTGACGCCCAGCGTATTCACCGAAACATTCAGCGTCGTGTTATTGAGGCTGACGTTGCCGCTCACGGTGATGTTGTCGCCCGTGCCGGGTTGCGTAATGGGCAGCCCCGCATAGCCCGTCTCGAAATCGAACACGGCATTGTTCATCGACAGATTGCCGTTGACCACGAGGTTGCCGTTGGAAACCCCGGTGGGCGTGCCGACGGCATACCCGGGCGCGACGCGCGAATTGCCCGTCACGCTCAGATCGCCATTGATCGAACCGAAACCCGCAATCACGCCATTCGACGCGGCGGAGACGTTCCCGCCGATTGCGACGCCCGCCCCGCCGCCATTGCCGCCGACCACCAGCGTGCCGCCGCTGACGTCGACCCCGCCGGGGAAGCTGGCCGAACCGTCGAATACCTGGGTATTGCCCGGCGCAACCGTCAGGTCCGCGGCCGTAACGCTACCGCCATAGGACGCGCTCAGCGCGAACGTCGCGGCCAGCCATTTCTTCGTGCCAGATAACAATGTGGTTCCTCCCTGTCTCGATGTCCCGACTCCATACCCGCGCATTACCAGATCGCTATAAACGTATCCTTACGTAATAAACCAATCCGGACGAATGGGATGAGCCTTCGGAAAAAAAGGAGGCAATGTATACCTATTTTTTTGCGGTACCAACAATTAATGGGGAGACAATGCGTAGATTATCGAGATGGCACGAATGGATACCAACCACGGTCGCTGGTTAATAAAAACGGATACCATCCTGCTCATTTTGGATGGCGTTCATGGACACCATCCTTCGGTCAAAACGGCACGCAGCGGATACCATCCGTATCTACGCGCCTGCCCGCTCGCCACGCGCTTTTCGGTCGCGATTTGGAAATAAATGGATACGATCAGGCGATGACGATGGGCGCCCGGCCCCACTTGGCCTTTACGGGGCGACAGGCTTCGGAATGCCCGGAATGCAGACGGCCCCGGCGCTCCGGAGGCCGATCTTCTTTGCGCATCAGCACATCGCAGGCAGCCGAAACTCCGCGGCCCTGCGCCAGTTCCATGGTTATTCTCTTGGCGTTGGCGGTTTCCGCTTTCTTTGCCTTTCGCCCAGATACCTGTTCGGCAATTACCGGGGTTGCCGGGACGATCGGCTCCTGCTTCGCAGGTGCGCAGTTCGCGCGCTGATGCATAATGCCGAGAAATGCCGTATCAAATATCTCGGCAGCGGAAATCCGGTTATATCAGCAGCGCCCGTCCAGCAAAATCCATTATGAGAACTCAGCCAGATCGCAAGGATTCCAGACGCCCGTCGCATTATCCTTGAAAATCAGGAGAATGAGATTTGAATATAAATTTCCACAGATTCCCGGATAACAGAACAACTGATATTGGCGCGCAGCCCCAGCAATCGCGCGTGCGTCGACCGCCGCGTGCGCGGACAGTCCGCCCCGGCTCCAGGCCGCAACCGGCCCTTTCTCCCCGATCTCCGCACCAGAGACAAAACAGGCCGCATCCGCGGCCTGTCCCATTTCTTCCCTGACAACAGGAAGAACGATCAATCCACAACCACCCTCACTCCACCGTCACACTCTTGGCCAGATTGCGCGGCTTGTCGACGTCGGTGCCGCGCGCGCAGGCGGTGTGGTACGACAGCAGCTGCAGCGGAATGGTGTGGAGGATGGGCGAGAGCTTGCCGTAGTGTTCGGGCATGCGGATGACGTGCATGCCTTCGGCGCTCTGGATCTTGCTGTCGGCGTCGGCGAAGACGTAGAGCTCGCCGCCGCGCGCGCGGACTTCCTGCATATTGGATTTCAGTTTTTCCAGCAGGGCGTCCTTGGGCGCGATGGTGACGACGGGCATGTGCTCGGTGACGAGCGCGAGGGGGCCGTGCTTGAGTTCGCCGGCGGGATAGGCTTCGGCGTGGATGTAGCTGATTTCCTTGAGCTTGAGCGCGCCTTCGAGGGCGATGGGGTAGTGCATGCCGCGGCCGAGGAAGAGCGCATTTTCCTTGGAGGCGAAGCGATCGGCCCAGGCCATGATCTGGGGCTCGAGCGCGAGCACGGAGCCGATGGCGGCGGGCAGATGGCGCAGGGCCTTGAGGTGTTCGGCTTCCTGTTCGGCGGTGAGGCGGCCGCGCGACTGGGCGAGCGCCAGGGTGAGCAGGAACAGCGCGGTGAGCTGGGTGGTGAAGGCCTTGGTGGAGGCCACGCCGATTTCGACGCCGGCGCGGGTGATGTACGAGAGCTTGCACTCGCGCACCATGGCGCTGGTGGCGACGTTGCAGATGGTGAGGGTGTGCTCCATGCCGAGCGAGCGCGCGTGCTTGAGGGCGGCGAGCGTGTCGGCGGTTTCGCCGGACTGCGAAATGGTGACGACGAGCGAGCGCGGGTTGGGCACGCTGTCGCGGTAGCGATATTCGCTGGCGATCTCGACGTTGACCGGGATCTGGGCGATGGATTCGATCCAGTACTTGGCGGTGAGGCCGGCGTAGTAGCTGGTGCCGCAGGCCAGGATGAGGAGCGAGTCGATCTCCTTGAAGATCTTGTAGGCGTCGTCGCCGAAGAGCTCGGGAGTGATGCTTTCGATGTCCTGCAGGGTGTCGCCCACGGCGCGCGGCTGCTCGAAAATTTCCTTCTGCATGTAGTGGCGGTAGGGGCCGAGTTCGGCAGCGCCGGAGTGCACGTGCACGGTGTGGGCCTGGCGCTCGACGGGACGGCCGTCGGCGTCGACGATCCAGACGCGCGAGAGCTGCAGGTCGGCGACGTCGCCGTCTTCGAGGTAGATGATCTGGTCGGTGGTGCCGGCCAACGCCAGCGCGTCGGAAGCGAGGAAGTTCTCGTCCTTGCCCAGGCCCACCACCAGGGGCGAACCCTGGCGCGCGCCAACGACGCGGTGCGGCTCGTCGCGGCAGAAGACGGCGATGGCGTAAGCGCCCTGCAGGCGGCGCACCGCCTGCTGCACGGCTTCGAAGAGGTCGCCGGCGTAGAGGTGGTTGACCAGGTGGGCGATGACTTCGGTGTCGGTCTGGCTTTCGAAGACGAAGCCGGCGGCCTGGAGTTCGGCGCGCAGCTCGTCGTGGTTCTCGATGATGCCGTTGTGCACCAGCGCGATGCGCGGCTCGTCATTGCCCAGGTGCGAGAAATGCGGGTGGGCGTTGTGGGTGGCGGGCACGCCGTGCGTGGCCCAGCGGGTGTGGGCGATGCCGGTAAAGCCGGACAGGTGATCCTGGGCGACCTGCTCGGCCAGCTCGGCCACGCGCTGGGTGCTGCGGGTGCGGCGCAGGTGTCCGTCGAGGTAGACGGCCACGCCGCAGGAATCGTAGCCGCGGTATTCCAGACGCTTGAGGCCTTCGATGAGAATAGGGGTGATGTCGCGCTGGGCGACGGCGCCAACAATGCCGCACATGGGAAACGACTCCGGAAAGTTCAATATGGACCGCATTGTGCGCGTGAAGACAAGAAATTTGATTTCTTTATCTACTATGCAATGACAGATTATTCCCTTACATATTTGTGATTAAATTATATTTCATTTAATTAATATTATTGAACGAATCATGCAAAATCACGAGCCCGCGCTCCCCGATCTGGACGATCTGGACCTGCGCATCCTGGATCAACTGCAGGAAAACTGCGCGCTGACCAACCAGGATCTGGCCCAGCGCGTGCATGCCTCGCCGCCCACCTGCCTGCGCCGGGTGCGCCGGCTGGTGGAGGAAGGCGTGATTTCGCGGCAGGTGGCGATCCTGGCGCCGGAGAAGCTGGGCAGCACGCTGACGGCCATCGTGGAGGTAACGCTGGACGTACAGGCGGCGGAACGGCTGGCGGAGTTCGAGGCCGCGATGCAAGCCGAGCCGGCGGTGCTGCAGTGCTACCGCGTGTCGACAGGGCCGGATTTCGTGGTGATTGCGCAGGTGCGCGACATGCCGGCGTATCACGCGCTGGTGCACCGGGCCTTTACGGCGGCGGCCAATGTGCGCAACGTGCGCACGTTTTTCTCGGTGCACCGCGCCAAATTCGAAACACGCATCAATGTGCGCGGCTGAGGCGCGCGGCCTTCAGCGGCGCGCGAGCAGGGCCTGGAAACGCGCGAGGTAGCGCTCGCCCATTTTCTGCACGTCGTGCTCGTCGCGCACGTAGGCGTAGGCGCGTTCGGTGACTTCCCGGCGGAATGCGGCATCGTCCAGGCAGCGCGCCATACCGGCGGCCAGCGCCTGGAAGTCTCCCACCCTGCACAGCACGCCGCGCCCGTCAGCCAGGCTTTCCTTGAGGCCGCCGGCGTCGGTGGACACCACGGGCACGCGCTGCAGGAAGGCGTCGAGCACGCTGCTGCCCAGGGCCTCCTCCTCGGAGCTCATGACGAACACGTCGAGGATGCTGTAGAAGTCTTCCACGCCCTTGCGAAAGCCGGCGAAGCGGTAGATGTCTTCGATGCCCAGCAGGCGGGCTTCGTCGCGGGCCTGCCGCTCGCGGTCGCCGCCGGCGCCGAAGTGCAGGAAGACGAAATCGCGCCGGGTCTTGGCCAGCTCGCCCACGGCCCGCACCAGCGTGACGGGATCCTTGTCGCGGATGAGAGCCGCCGAGGTGGCCAGCACTTTCTTGCCCTCGAGGCCGAATTCGCGCACCAGGGCCTGCACGTTGGCGGCGTCGATCTGGTGCGGCTCCACGGCGCTGCGGATGATGACGGGCTCGATGCCCAGCCGCCGCGGTTCGCTGGCCGCCATTTCGCTGATGGCGACGAAGAGGTCGGCGTGGCGCCATTTGAAGCCGGTTTTCCACTCCTCGTTCGGCTTGACCACGAAGGAGGTGCGCCGCGAGAACGCCACGGGCCGGCGGTGCAGCCACTTGGTGAGCACGGCCCAGGTGATGGTGTTGGCCGTCTGGGCGTGGAGGATGTCGTAGCGGCCGGCGCCGGCCAGGAAGCGCAACTGCGCGGGCACGTTGCGCAGCGCATGGACGGTGTAGCCTTCGGCGCGGGCGCGCTCGGCCAGCGGGCCGCCGGCGCGGCACATCAGCTCGACCTCGTGGCCCGCCTTGCGGAAGGCGCGCATGCAATAGAGCGTCTGGCGCTCGCCGCCGCGCCAGCCTTTTTCGAAGTTGAGCTGCAGGATCTTCATGCGCGGCCGATGCCCGAGTAGTCGAAACCCAGGGCGCGCACGTCGGCCGGGTTGTAGAGATTGCGGCCGTCGAGAATGAGCGGCGTCTTGAGCAGCGCCTTCACGCGGTCGAAGTTGGGCGCGCGGAACACCTTCCATTCGGTGACGATCAGGAGCGCGTCGGCGCCGTCCAGTGCGTCGTACATGTCGCGCGCGAAGCTCACGCCGGGCTGTCCCACCAGGACGCGGGCCGCTTCATGCATGGCCACGGGGTCGTAGGCGCGCACTTCGGCGCCGCGCCGCGTGAGCTCGGCGATGACGGTCAGGCTGGGCGCTTCGCGCATGTCGTCGGTGTTGGGCTTGAAGGCCAGGCCCCAGAGCGCGATCTTGCGGCCGCGCAGGTCTTCGCCACAGCGGTCGACGAGCTTTTGCGCCAAGCGGAACTTCTGCGCACGATTGGCGGCCTCGGCGGCCTGGATCACGCGCATGGGCAGCGCATGTTCGGAAGCGGTGTTGACCAGGGCCTGCACGTCCTTGGGGAAGCAGGAGCCGCCGTAGCCCGCGCCGGGGTACAGGAAATGGTAGCCGATGCGCGGGTCGGCGCCGATGCCGCGGCGCACCTGCTCGATGTCGGCGCCCAGCGCCTCGGCGAGGTTGGCCATTTCGTTCATGAACGAGATACGCGTGGCCAGCATGGCGTTGGCGGCGTATTTGGTAAGCTCGGCCGAGCGCACGTCCATGACCATGAGGCGGTCGTGCGTGCGCTGGAACGGTTCGTAGATGCGGCGCATGACGCCGATGGTGAACTCGTCGTCGGCGCCCACGATGACGCGGTCCGGGCTCATGAAATCGTTGATGGCGGCGCCCTCTTTCAGGAACTCCGGGTTGGATGCCACGCTGAACGGGATATCCACGCCGCGCGCGGCCAGTTCGCGCGACACCACGGCCCGCACCTTGTCGGCGGTGCCCACGGGCACGGTGGACTTGTCCACGATGAGCTTGCGCGAGGTCATGTGCCGGGCAATGTTGAGCGCCGCGGCCAGCACGTACTTGAGGTCGGCCGAGCCGTCCTCGCCGGGCGGCGTGCCCACGGCAATGAACTGCACGTCGCCGAAGGCCACGCTCTGCGCCACGTCGTCGGTGAACGACAGGCGGCCGGCCTCCACGTTGCGGCGCACCAGCTCTTCCAGGCCGGGTTCGTAGATGGGGATGCCGCCCTGGCGCAGCAGGTCGATCTTGGCCGAATCCAGGTCCAGGCACATGACTTCGTTGCCCATGTCGGCCAGGCATGCCCCCGACACCAACCCTACGTAACCCGTGCCCACGACGGTGATTTTCATGCCCGAACGCCTTTCAGATAGGTAAGCTTGCGCGCCCGGCCGGTAAAGCCGGGCGTCGGCCGCCATTATAGAAGCCGGCGCCGCCGCGCCGCTCTAGGGACGCAGGCGGGTGAAACGCACCGTATTCACCGCCACCGCCATGGCGGCGCAGGCCGTGCCCAGCAACAGGGCCAGGCTGGGGCCGTGCGCCACGCTCAGGCCGAAGGCGATGGCCACGAGCGCGGTGCCGAAGCTCTGCCCGAACACGCGCGTGGTGGCCTGCAGGCCGCCCGCGGCCCCGCTGCGCGCACGCGGGGCCGCCGAAAGCAGTGCGCGGTTGTTGGGCGTCTGGAAGAACCCGAAGCCCACTCCGGCCACGAACATGCCCGCCAGGATGGGCGCGTTGGAAACATCGGTGGGCAGCGCGGCCAGCCAGAGCATGCCGGCCACCATGGTGGCCGCCCCCACGCCGCTGAGGGTGGCGGCGGAATAGCGGTCGGACAGCCGGCCCGCCAGCGGCGCGATGATGGCGGTGCCCACCGGCCAGGCGCCCATCAGCATGCCTACCTCGAGGTAGGGCCGGCCCAGCACCTGCTGGAAGTAAAACGGCAGAGACACGTAAGAGGCCATCTGCGCCGCGAACGTGCAGGCCGATGCGCCCACCGCGTAGGCCAGCGGCCGGATGCGCAGCAGGTCCACCGGCACCAGCGGCGCGGGCTGCCGCGAGGCGCGCCGCACCAGGAACAGGCCGAACACGGTGGCGATGGCCACCATGCCGATGCCGCGCAGCAGATCCTGCCCCATCATGTCCACGCCGGAAATGAACACGCCGAGCGTCACCATGCTGAGCAGCGCGCTGATCCAGTCCAGCCTGACGTTGTTGCGCGGCACTTCGGGCAGATGGCGCAGGCCGAACATGGCCAGCACGCAGATCGGCAGGTTGACCGCGAAGATCCAGGGCCAGGGCGCCACCGACAGGATGGCCGAGCCCACGGTGGGGCCGAGCACCGACATCACCGCCACCGTGGTGGCGTTGATGCTGATGCCCCGTCCAAGCAGCTTCAGGGGATAGATGTTGCGCACCAGCCCGCCGAACAGGCACATGAGGGTGGCCGCCCCCACGCCCTGGAACATGCGCGCGAAGGTGAGCTGCACCAGCGTGCCCGCCAGCGCGCAGCCCAGCGAGGCCAGCGTGAAGAGCACCAGGCCGAAGGTGAACATACGGCGGAACCCGATGCGCTCGGCCAGCGCCGACATGGGCAGCAGCATGGTGACCACGGCCAGGTTGTAGGCGTTGACGATCCACACCGCCTGCGCGGGCGCGGCATTGAGGTCCACCGCGATGGTGGGCAGCGCCACGTTCGCGATGGTGGTGTCCAGCACCGACAGGCTGACCGTCTCGCGCGCGCGGCAGGTCACCGTCGAGGGATGGCAGCGCCCGGTCAAGAAATCGTGACCGCCCCACAGGAAAAGGCGGGCGCCGTGCATGCGGGCGCCGCGCATACGGGCGCCGTGCATACGGGCGCCGCGCATACCGGCCCCGGG
>NZ_LHSJ01000111.1:0-35035 GCF_001270295.1 Achromobacter sp. DMS1
CCACCCTGGCCGCCGTGGGCCAGATGGGCGCGGTGTGGACGGGCGGCGGCACGCTGATCGCCTGGTCTTCGCTGATCGCGGTGGCGGGCTTTGCGCGCGTGCACGTGCTGTCGCTGGTGCGGGCGCTGCTGCTGCCGGTGGTCGTGGCGCTGGTCATTTCCACGATATGCGCGGTGCTCATCTGGAGCTAGGCGGCGCGGGCACGGCAAAGGGGCCCCTCGCGGCCCCTTTTTTCATGGCCCCGGCCCTGCGGAACCGGGGGTTAATACGGATCGCGCCATACGGATTAAAGTATACAATGTTCATTGGCACGATTCTCAGACGCCGCACCGCCGGCCGCGCCGGCAAAGGAAGCATTCCGTGGACGATCTTTCGCAACAGGTATTTCTGAACCACATAGGCGGCGAATGGGTCGCTTGCGCCTCGGGCAAGACCGCGCCCAACGTCAACCCGGCCGACACCGGCGACGTCGTGGGCCATTTCCAGGTGTCCGGCGCCGAGGACGCGCGCCGCGCCGTGCAGGCCGCCCAGGCTGCCTTTGCCGCCTGGCGCGACACCCCGGTCAGCAAGCGCGCCGCCATCCTGTTGCGCGCCGCCCAGTACCTGGAGGACCATGCCGAGGCATTCGGCCGCGAACTCACGCGCGAAGAAGGCAAGGGCCTGAATCTGGCCAGGGACGAGGTGATGCGCTCGGCCCAGACGCTGCGTTTCTATGCCGTGGAGGGCCAGTCTTTTACCGGCGAGACTTTCGTCAACGACGATCCCGACATGGTGGTCTACACCCAGCGCGAGCCGCTGGGCGTGGTGACGGTGATCTCGCCCTGGAATTTCCCGATTTCGATTCCCGCCCGCAAGATCGCGCCGGCCCTCATCACCGGCAACACGGTGGTGTTCAAGCCCTCGTCCGATGCGCCGCTTTCCGGCCTGCGCCTGGCCGAGGCGTTGCTGCAGGCGGGGCTGCCGGCCGGCGTGCTGAATTTCATTACCGGGCCGGCCTCGGCCGTGGGCCAGGCGCTGACAGCCGCGCCGGAAGTGCGCGCCATTTCCTTTACCGGCTCCACGGCCGCGGGCGAGCAGATCCACCGCGCCGCCGGGCTGACGACCCGTACCCAGATGGAGCTGGGCGGCAAGAACCCGCTCATCGTGCTGGCCGACGCCGACCTGGAGCGCGCCGTGGACCTGGCGATCAAAGGCGGATTCTCGCTCAGCGGCCAGGCCTGCACCGGCACCAGCCGGGTGCTGGTGGACAAGCGCGTGCTGCCGGCCTACACCGAGAAGCTGCTGGCGCGCATGAAGTCGCTCACCATCGGCAACGGGCTGGAAGGCAGCTTCGACCTGGGCCCGCTGGCCACGCGCCAGCAGTTGGACAATGTGCTGAGCTACGTGGCCATCGGCAAGCAGGAGGCCACCCACCTGCATGGTGGCGACCGGCTCGTGGAAGGGGCCTACGGCAAGGGCTACTACGTAACGCCGGCGCTTTTCACGGACGTGACGCAGCAGATGCGTATCGCGCGCGAGGAAATCTTCGGCCCCGTGCTGGCCCTGATCGAGGTGGACGGCTACGAAGACGCCATCGCCAAAGCCAACGACACGGAATACGGCCTGTCGGCCGCCATCGCCACGACCGACGCGCGCCATGCCCACCGCTTCGCGCGCGACATCCAGGCGGGCACGGTGAAGATCAACCGCACCACCACGGGCAATCTCATCAATGCCCCATTCGGCGGCCTCAAGCATTCCAGCACGTCCACTTTCCGCGAGTCGGGCCGCGTGGGGCTGGAGTTCTACACGCAGATCAAGACCGTCTACCGCGCGGGCTAGGGCGTGCCGACACGTCCCGGGCCCGTGTCTTCCCTGACATTCCCAAGAGGCTATCCATGAAACAGGTTTACCGGCTGGAACTCGAAGAGGCGCGCGTGATGGTGCGCGCCGCCATCGCCAAATCGCAGGAGATCGGGGTGCTGGAGTCCATCTGCATCGTCGATGACGGTGGCTATCCCATTGCGCTGGAGCGCATGGACGGCGCGCGCATCACCGGACCGCAGATCGCCTGGAACAAGGCATTCACCGCGGCCGGCCACAAGCGTTCCACGCATCTGTTCAACACCCCGCCCAACGGGCCGGCCCTGCCGGGCAACGAGGCCTTCGGCATCCAGTGGAGCTTCGAGGGCCGGTTCGCGGTGTTCGTCGGCGGGTTTCCCATCGTGGTCGATGACGAGGTCATCGGCGGCGTGGGCCTGAGCGGCGGCAACGGCGAGCAGGACACCAAGGCCGGCCTGGCGGCGCTCGCCGCGCTGGCCGAGCTGCTGGAGCCGCGCGGCATGAAAGTGACCGTGCAGGCCGACATCAAGAAATGAACCGGCCGGCGGGCCGGGCCTCTGCAAGGCTCCGCCCGCCGCGCGCAGCAGGCAGGAATCAATATGGCATACCGTGTGCAGATACTGGGCAGCGACCAGTCCTTTTCCGTGGAGCCGGGGGAATCCGTGCTGCAGGCCGCCGGGCGGGCGGACGTGCGGCTGCCGCACGAATGTACTTTCGGCGGTTGCGGCACCTGCCGCATCAAGCTGGAATCCGGCGCGGTGGATTACGAAGAGTTCCCCATGGCGCTCACCGAGGAAGAAGCGCAGCAGGGCTACGCGCTGGCCTGCCAGGCCCGGCCGCTGTCCGACCTGTGCATCAGCGCGGCGAGCGGCAGGCGGGATTTCCCCGAGCCGCGACGGCTGCCGGCGACGGTGCGCGCCATCGAGCCGCTGTGCGACGATGTGATTCACCTGACCCTGGACGTGCCCGAAGACCTGGAATACGTGCCGGGGCAGTACATGAACGTGGTGCTGCCCGGTGGACAGACCCGCAGCTTCTCCATGGCTTCCGCGTCCGGCGTCGGGCGGCTGGATTTCCACGTGCGCCGCATTCCGGGCGGCTTCTATACCGACCGCTGGCTGGGCCAGGCCCGGCCCGGCGCGGCGGTGGAGATCGAGGCGCCGCTGGGCGTGTTCAGCTACCACGAGGAAGACTGGCGGCCGATGATAATGATGGCCACCGGCACGGGCATCGCGCCCATCAAGGCCATCCTCGAATCGCTGCTCGACAGTGAAGACTGCCCGCCCATCACGCTGTACTGGGGC
Source organism: Achromobacter sp. DMS1 (assembly GCF_001270295.1). NCBI lineage: Bacteria > Pseudomonadati > Pseudomonadota > Betaproteobacteria > Burkholderiales > Alcaligenaceae > Achromobacter > Achromobacter sp. DMS1. Next base: position 3,126 of record NZ_LHSJ01000111.1, read on the forward strand.
ATGCGCACCGAGGCCGACCTGTACCTGCGCAAGCAGATCGAGAGCTGGGCGCCGCGCCTGTACGAGTTCAATTTCGTGCCGGTGCTGTCCCGGCCGGCGGACGGCTGGCGCGGGCGGCGCGGCCACGTGCAGCATGCCGTGCTGGAAGACCACGAAGACCTCTCCGACCACGCGTTCTACCTGTGCGGCGCGCCCGGCATGATCCAGGAGGCCAGGCACCTGTTCGCGCAGCGCGGCGCGAGCCTGGACCACATGTACGCCGACAGCTTCACCTTCCAGCATCCCCTCGCGGCGGCCGCCTGAGCATTGCGGCGGCGGGAAAGCGGCCCGGCCGGCTCAGGCGCGCGCGTTCCCGTCGCGCAGCACCAGCACGGGCAGGCGGGTGTGCGCCAGCACGCGCTGCGTTTCGCTGCCCAGCAGGAAACCCGCCATGCCGTGGCGGCCGTGCGACCCCATGACGATGAGGTCGCAGCCTTCTTTCTGGGCGGTTTCCACGATGGCGGCGTGCGGATGGTCGTTGACCGCGATGACGGGCGTGCAGGGCACCAGCGCGTGGCGCGCTTCCAATTCGAGGCCGTCCAGGTAGCTTTGCGCATTCTGTCGGGCGTGGCCGGCGAGCTGTCTTTCCGACACCGCCAGCATCTCTCCCTGGTAGATCGCGAGAGGATCTTCGGGAATGACCCGCAGCACCGTGATGCGGGCCCCTATTTCCTTGGCGAAAACGAGGCCGCGATGGAACGCCGATTCCGACAGCAGCGAGCCGTCGACGGCAATGAGCAGATGCCTGTACATGATGCTTCTCCTTCGCAAAAAGGAAAGCCGGGCCAAGCCAGTATATGACCGGCGCGCCGGGCGCTCCACCCCTGCTGGGGCACGGCGCGCGGCGCGGCTTCTGTTGCGGTCCCGCAACAGCTCGTGAAGTTTGTTTCCGGCGCCCGCGCTGTTGCCTTTTTGACAGGCGGCTATGCCAAAATGGCGGGCACTCGGATCATCGCCGATCCCTTTTGCCGGACCTTGAAATTGAATCCCTTGCGTTTTGCCCGCTACGCCCTGCTGGGCGTGGGGATGGCGCTGAGCGCCGCGGCGGCGTCTGCCCCCATTTTCGTACTCAACTCCCTGGACGCCAGCGTCAGCATCATCGACCCGGCGACGTACAAGGAACTGCGGCGCGTGCCCACGGGCAAGGAACCGCACCACCTGTACCTCACTCCCGACGAGAAGTCGCTCATGGTGGCCAACGCCACGGGCGATTCCATCACGCTCATGGACCCCAAGACCGGCGAGGTGCAGCGCACCCTGACCGGCATCGTCGATCCGTACCAGCTCCAGTTCTCGCCCGACATGAAGTGGTTCGTGACGGCCGCCAACCGGCTGGACCACATCGACATCTATGAATGGCTGCCGCGCGAGAAAGGCTTCGACCTCAAGCTGGTCAAGCGCATTCCGGCGGGCAAGACGCCCAGCCACATCATGATCGACGCCAAGAGCACCACGGCCTACGTCACGCTGCAGGACAGCGACCAGCTCATCGCCATCGACCTGCACACGCAGACGCCGAAGTGGACGGTGCAGGTGGGCAAGACGCCGGCCGACGTCTTCCTCACGCCCGACCAGAAAACGCTGCTCGTGGCGCTGACCGGCGACTCCTACGTCGAGGCCTACGACGTCGGCAATGGGCCGGCCAGGCTCAAGGCGCGCATCAAGACGGCGCCCGGCGCGCACGCTTTCCGCGCGCAGGGCGACCACCGCCACCTGTTCGTGAGCAACCGCACCGCCAATTCCATCAGCCGCATCGACATGCAGACCCTGGCCGTCACCGACACGTTCGCGGTGCCGGGCGGGCCGGACTGCATGGACATCCTGGCCGACGGCAAGACTCTGCTGGTCACCTCGCGCTGGGCGCGCAAGCTGACCGTGGTGGACCTGGCCCAGAAGAAAGTGGTGAACCAGGTGAATGTGGGCAAATCGCCCCACGGCGTCTGGACGCTGAACCATGTGGCGACCCGCTAGGCGCGCCGGCGCCATCCTCTGCCTGGCCCTGGCGCTGCCGTCCGTCGCGGCGGCCGCGCCGGCGGTCTGCGACAAGCCGGTGTACCTCACCTTCGATACCGGCCACATGGGCGTGGCGCCGCTGGTGGCCGACGTGCTGGCCCGCCATCACGTCAAGGTCACGTTCTTCCTGGCCAACGAGCGCACGCTCACCAACGGCAGCAGCCTGGACGACCAGTGGGCGCCCTGGTGGAAGGCGCGCGCCGCCGAAGGCCACGTCTTCGGCTCGCACACCTACGACCATGTCTATTGGCAGGGCGACCTGCCCGGCGGCCGCTTCCGCGTCAAGCCCAGCGCCGGGCCCGATGCCGGCAAGCGCGACACCTACACCGCGGCGCAGTATTGCGGCGAGATCAGGCGTTCGGCCGAGCGCTTCCGGCAGATGACGGGCCGCGCCATGCTGCCGCTCTACCGCGCGCCGGGCGGCAAGACCTCGCCGGCGCTGCTGGCGGCCGCGCGCGAGTGCGGCTACGAGCACGTCGGCTGGTCCAGCGCCGGCTTCCTGGGCGACGAGCTGCCCAGCGACAAGTTCCCCAATTCGCGCCTGCTGGAGCAGGCGCTGCGCAATATCCGGCCGGGTGATATCCTGCTGGCGCACCTGGGCATCTGGTCGCGCCAGGATCCCTGGGCGCCCGCCGTGCTCGAACCCCTCATCGTCGGCCTGCAGGGCAAGGGGTTCTGTTTCGCCACCCTGGACACGCATCCGGCCTACCGCGACTGGATCGCCAAGCACCGCTGATATGGATACGCTGAGTCAACTCTTCGGCCAGTGCCAGCAATGGCTGTTTGAAACCCTGGTGCAGCCCGCGCTGTTCCACCTGGGGCTGAGCAACTACATCGAAGACGCTTACGACGCCACCATGTGGCTGCTGGTGGGCGCGGCGCAGATCGCCGTCATCGTGCTGGTGTTCGGCCCGCTGCAGCGGCTGCGCCCGGTCGAGCCCGTCACCGACCGTCGCCAGATCGGCATCGACATCCTCTACACCCTCATCCACCGCCTGGGCGCGTTCCGCCTCGCCCTGTTCTTCCTGGTGGATCCGCTCTGGGACAGCGTGTTCGGCCAGCTCCATGTGTGGGGGTTCGCGCCGCAGCCGCTGGACCATATCTGGCCCGGCGTGACCGACAACGCCTGGGTCAGCCTGGCCATGTACCTGCTCGTGTTCGACGCGGTGGACTACTTCTACCACCGCGCCCAGCACCGTTACGGCTGGCTCTGGGCCCTGCACGCCGTGCACCACAGCCAGCGCCAGATGACCATGTGGAGCGATGACCGCAACCACCTGCTCGACGACCTGCTGCGCGACGCCGTGGTGGTGCTGGTGTCGCAGCTCGTGGGCGTGCCGCCCGCGCAGTTCGTGGCGGTGGTGGCCATCACCCAGCTGGCGCAGAGCCTGTCGCACGCCAACCTGCGACTGCATTTCGGCGCGGTGGGCGAGCGCCTGCTGGTCAGCCCGCGCTTTCATCGCCACCACCATTCCATCGCCTACGACGCCTCCCGCCCCGGCCCGGCCGGCGGCTACAACTTCGCGGCGCTGTTTCCCGTGTGGGACGTGCTGTTCCGCACCGCGCGCTTCGGCGTGGGCTACGGGCCTACCGGCATCCACGACCAGCTGCCGGAGCGCGGCGGGCGCGACTACGGCCAGGGCTTCTGGTCGCAGCAATGGCTGGGCATCCGGCGCATGCTGGGCCGCGACCGCGCGGACGAGTCGCCCGCCGCCCAGCCCCTGCCGCCGTCGGCCGAGCGCGTCTGAAGCGGCGGCTCGCGCAGGCGGCCGCCTCAGCCCTCGTGCGTGGTCTTGCGTTTGATGGCCGCGTGCCGCCGCTCCATTCCTGACGCAGCTCGCGGCGCAGGCGCGCCGCCTCGAAGCGCTGCTTTTCCTCCAGCGTGGCCGGCTGCAGCGGCGGCACCTCGGCGGGCTTGCCGTCTTCGTCCACCGCCACCATGGTGAAGTAGCAGCTGTTTGTGTGGCGCACCAATTTCTTGCGGATGTCTTCGGTGACCACCTTGATGCCGATTTCCATCGAGGTGCGGCCGGTGAAGTTCACCGCGGCCAGGAAGGTCACCAGCTCGCCCACATGGATGGGCTCGCGGAACACCACCTGGTCCACCGAAAGGGTGACCACGTAATGCCCCGCGTAGCGGCTGGCGCAGGCATAGGCCACCTGATCCAGATACTTGAGGATGGTTCCGCCGTGCACATTGCCCGAGAAATTCGCCATGTCCGGCGTCATCAGGATGGTCATCGACAGTTGGTGGCTGAAAGCATCGTCCATGGCGTAATCGCGGCAAGTGAAAAAAGCCTATGGTAGCGGTCCGCGGCGCGTTTGCGGCGGCTTCGGAATAGGTGTCATTTCCATCTCGAACCCTGGGGCTGCGGCGGATTGGCGCGCCCCGTGCGCTACGCCTATACTCCGTAATAAATCCTTGGAAAGTGTAGGGCTTTTCATCCGGATGCCCGCCTTCCGAGTCCCACCAGGAGAGGAGTGATTCATGGTCAACATGAACCGCCGCCAGTTCTTCAAGGTGACGGGTGCGACGCTGGCGGGGTCCAGCCTGGCATTGCTGGGAGCGGCTCCCGGCACGGCCATGGCCGAGGTCCGCCAGTACAAGCTCGCGCGCATGACGGAAACGCGCAATACCTGTCCCTACTGTTCGGTTGCCTGTGGCGTGCTGATGTACGGCCTGGGCGACGGCGCCAAGAACGCCCGCGCCAGCATCGTGCACATCGAAGGCGACCCCGACCACCCGGTGAACCGGGGCACGCTCTGTCCGAAGGGCGCCGCCCTGATCGACTTCATCCACAGCCCGAACCGGCTCAAATACCCGGAATACCGGGCGCCCGGTTCCGACAAGTGGGTGCGCATGTCGTGGGACGAAGCCCTGACCCGCATCACCAAACTCATGAAGGCCGACCGCGACGCGAACTTCGAGCAGAAGACCGCGGACGGCAAGACGGTCAACCGCTGGCTCACCACCGGCATGCTGGCCGCCTCGGCCAGCAGCAACGAGGTGGGGTACATCACGCACAAGACCGTGCGCAGCATGGGGATGCTTGCATTCGACAACCAGGCTCGTGTCTGACATGGCCCGACGGTGGCAGGTCTTGCCCCGACGTTTGGCCGTGGAGCGATGACGAACCATTGGGTCGACATCAAGAACGCGGACGTAGTGCTCATCATGGGCGGCAATGCCGCCGAGGCCCACCCTTGCGGTTTCAAGTGGGTCACGGAGGCCAAGGCCCACAACAAGGCGAAGCTGATCGTCGTGGATCCGCGCTTCACGCGCTCGGCATCCGTGGCGGACTTCTACGCGCCCATACGCACCGGCACCGACATCATCTTCCTGGGCGGGGTCATCCGCTACCTGCTGGAAAACGACAAGATCCAGCATGAGTACGTGCGCAACTACACGGACTTCTCGTTCATCGTGCGCGAGGACTTCGCGTTCGACGCGGGGCTGTACTCGGGCTACAACGCCGAGAAACGCAGCTACGACAAGTCCAGCTGGGACTACGAGCGCGGCGAGGACGGCTACGTCAAGACCGACCCCACCCTGCAGCATCCGCGCACGGTGTACCAGCTCCTGAAGAAGCACTACTCGCGCTACACCGAGGAGATGGTCGAGCGCGTCTGCGGCACGCCGCGCGACAAGTTCCTCAAGGTGTGCGAGCTGCTGGCGTCCACGGCCACCAAAGACCGCGTCGCCACCATCCTGTACGCGCTGGGCTGGACGCAGCATTCCATCGGCTCGCAGATCATCCGCACGGGCGCGATGGTGCAGTTGCTGCTGGGCAATATCGGCGTGGCGGGCGGCGGCATGAACGCGCTGCGCGGCCACTCCAACATCCAGGGCCTGACCGACCTGGGGCTGATGTCCAACCTGCTGACGGGCTACCTCACGCTGCCCAACGAGCCGGAGCAGGACTACGCCGGGTACATTGCCACGCGCACGCAGAAGCCGCTGCGTCCCAACCAGCTCAGCTACTGGCAGAACTACGGCAAGTTCCACGTCAGCCTGATGAAGTCGTGGTGGGGCCGCGCGGCCACCGCCGAGAACAACTGGTGCTACGACTACCTGCCCAAACTGGACAAGCTCTACGACATGCTGCAGGTGTACGAGCTGATGCGCCAGGGCAAGATCAACGGCTACCTCGCGCAGGGCTTCAACCCGCTGGCCGCCGCGCCAGACAAGGGCAAGCTGCTGGAAGGGTTCTCCAAGCTCAAATACCTCGTCATCATGGACCCGCTGGCCACCGAGACCTCGGAATTCTGGCGCAACGCGGGCGAGTCCAACGACGTGGATCCGTCCAAGATCCAGACCGAGGTGTTCCGCCTGCCCACCACCTGTTTCGCCGAGGAGGACGGCGCGCTGGTGAACTCGGGCCGCTGGCTGCAATGGCACTGGAAGGGCGCGGAGCCGCCGGGCGAGGCCAAGAGCGACATCGAGATCATGTCGCTGCTCTTCACGCGCCTGCGCAAGATGTACCAGGAAGAGGGCGGCACCTACCCGGATCCCATCGTCAACCTGGACTGGCCCTATAGCAACCCGGAAAGCCCCACGGCCGAGGAACTGGCCAAGGAATACTCCGGCAAGGCGCTGGTCGATCTGGCCGACCCCAAGGATCCGACCCGCATCATCCGCAAGGCCGGCGAGCAGCTGGCGGGCTTTGCCGAGCTGCGCGACGACGGCTCCACGGCCAGCGGCTGCTGGATCTACGCCGGCTGCTGGGGGCCCACGGGCAACCTGATGGCGCGGCGCGACAACAGCGATCCCACCGGCATCGGCCAGACCCTGAACTGGGCCTGGGCCTGGCCGGCCAACCGCCGCATCCTGTACAACCGGGCCTCCTGCGATCTCTCCGGCAAGCCGTTCAACCCGCGCCGCAGCGTGGTGTACTGGAACGGCAAGTCCTGGGCGGGCGCCGACGTTCCCGACTTCAAGCTGGACGAGAATCCCGAAGCCGGCATGGGGCCGTTCATCATGAACCCCGAGGGTGTGGCGCGTTTCTTCGCGCGCGCCGGCATGGCCGAGGGGCCGTTCCCCGAGCACTACGAGCCGTTCGAGACGCCGCTGGGCTACAACCCGCTGTATCCGGACGCCAAGGGCGTCACCAGCAACCCGGCTGCCCGCGTGTTCAAGGACGACCTGGCCGCCATGGGCAAGGTGCAGGACTTCCCCTACGTGGGCACCACGTACCGCCTCACGGAGCACTTCCACTACTGGACCAAGAACGTTCGCATCAACGCCATTCTCCAGCCCGAGCAGTTCGTGGAGATCGGCGAGGCGCTGGCCCAGGAGCTCGGCATCGCCAACGGCGCGCGCGTCAAGGTGTCGTCCAACCGCGGCTACATCAAGGCCGTGGCGCTGGTCACCAAGCGCATCAAGCCGCTGACCGTGGAAGGCAAGCCGGTGCACCACGTGGGCATCCCGATCCACTGGGGCTTCGTGGGCGTCGCCAAGCCGGGCTTCATCGCCAATACCCTGACGCCGTTCGTGGGCGACGGGAATTCCCAGACGCCGGAATTCAAGTCGTTCCTGGTGAAGGTCGAGAAGGCATGAGGACGAAGACCACCCCCGAGGCGCTGCGCGCCTCCCCCTCGAGGGGGCGCCGCTGCGGCCCGGCGAAGCCGGCTCCGCGCGGCCCCGCGGAGCTGCGCCGGTCTCGAGCGGCGCGATCACCGCGCGGCGTTATGGAGAACTGATATGTCATTGCAATCCCTGGACATCAAGCGGCGCTCCGCCACCACCACGCCTCCGCCCGGCGTGCGGGAACCGTCCGGCGGCTCGGTGGCCAAGCTGATCGACGTCTCCAAGTGCATCGGCTGCAAGGCCTGCCAGGCCGCCTGTATGGAATGGAACGACCTGCGCGACGAGGTCGGCGTCAACGTAGGCGTCTACGACAACCCGTCCGACCTGACCGAGCATTCCTGGACCGTCATGCGCTTCTCGGAGTACGAGAACCCGCAGGGCGACCTGGAGTGGCTGATCCGCAAGGACGGCTGCATGCACTGCGAGGATCCGGGCTGCCTGAAGGCCTGTCCCTCGCCGGGCGCCATCATCCAGTACAACAACGGCATCGTGGATTTCCACGAGGAGAACTGCATCGGCTGCGGCTACTGCATCACCGGCTGCCCGTTCAACGTCCCGCGCATTTCCAAGAAGGATCACAAGGCCTACAAGTGCACCCTGTGTTCCGACCGCGTGGCGGTGGGCCAGGAGCCGGCCTGCGTCAAGACCTGTCCCACCGGCGCCATCGTGTTCGGCACCAAGGAAGACATGAAGCAGCACGCGGCCGAGCGCATCGAAGACCTGAAGTCCCGGGGCTTCGAGCACGCCGGGCTGTACGACCCGCAGGGCGTGGGCGGCACGCACGTCATGTACGTGCTGCACCACGCCGACCAGCCGGAGCTGTATCACGGCCTGCCGAAGGACCCGCAGATCAGCCCGCTGGTGTCGCTGTGGAAGGGCATCGCCAAGCCCCTGGGCGTGGCGGTCATGGCGCTGACGGCCCTGGCCGGCTTCTTCCACTACGCCCGCGTGGGCCGCAACGAGGTCGGCGAAGAAGACGAGCGCAGGGCCGAAGAGGAGGCGCGCCATGAGTGACATCAACCGCTATCGCCGCATCCGGCGCTACACGCCGGGTGAGCGCACCAACCACTGGATCATCGCGCTCACGTTCATCCTGCTCGCGCTGTCCGGCCTGGCGCTCTTCCATCCGTCGCTGTACTGGCTCACCAACCTCTTCGGAGGCGGCCCCTGGACGCGCATCCTGCATCCGTTCATCGGCCTGGTGATGTTCGTCTGCTTCTTCGTCTTCGCCATCCACATGTGGCGGCACAACCTGCTCACCAAGAACGACCGGCAGTGGCTGCGCCAGCTCGACGACGTCATGGACAACCGCGAAGACAGGCTGCCCGAGGTGGGCAAGTACAACGCCGGCCAGAAGCTGCTGTTCTTCGTGCTGGTGCTGTGCATGCTGGGGCTTTTCGCGAGCGGCATCGTGATCTGGCGCGAGTATTTCGCGTTCTATTTCCCCATCGGAGTCATCCGGGCCGCTTCCGTGCTGCACGCCGTTTGTGCGCTGGTGCTGATTTGCGCGATCATTGTGCATATTTACGCCGCGATCTGGGTCAAGGGTTCGCTTACGGCCATGCTGCGCGGGTTCGTGACGGCGGGATGGGCCTGGAAGCACCATCGCGCCTGGTTCCGCGAACAGATACGCAAGTAACCGGACCGGCCCGCGGGCGCGCCCGCCCGCGCACGGCCGGATCGCGCGGCTGCCTGCCCCGGCCAGGGCAGGCAGCCGTGTTTGTTTTTCAGGAGACGCCATTGCAGCGAATTCTTCCTGCGCACCGAGATCGAGACGCTCGATCACAACGCCATTCCCCGCATCGCGCTGCCCGAGCGCGGCACGGTCTTCGCGGCGCGCGCCGCGCGCCTNAGCTGGCAGGAAAAACAGCCGGCCACGCCGTGCCCGCCGTGCAGACCCTGCCCGCCCAGGCGCCGGGAACGCGCCCCTCGCGCGCCCTGCCCTACGAGCTGCACGCCAGCGCGCGCGAAGACGCGGGCGCCGGGCAGGTCCGGCTGATCTTCGCCAACGCCAGCGCCGCCGGCGCGGCGGCCGTCTTCCATGTGTACGACAAGCTGCGCCTGGACCGCATACCGCGGCGCTACGTCGTCGAAGCCGGCAAGTCGCTGGAAGACGCCTGGGACGTTTCCGCCGACCAGGGGCGGTACGACCTCTGGGTGCTGGGCCCCAATGGCTATCATCGTTCGTTTGCCGGCGATCTCGCCCAGGCCGCCGGCGCGCGGCCGGAGATCCAGGTGTGCTACCTGCCCTGCGAAACCCCGCAGGTGCAGGTCAAGCTGCGCAACGACGGCGCCGCGCCCTGCGTGTTCTCGGTGCGCGCCATGGCCTACCGCGGCGACGGCCCGTGGAGCGTGACGGTGCAGCCCGGCGCAACGGGAGAGCTGACGTGGGATGTGGCCGCATGCGGCCAGTGGTATGACTTCGCGGTGGCCTGCGAAGGCTACGCCGCGTTCGCGCGGCGCTTTGCCGGACGCATGGAAACGGGCAAGGATTCCATCAGCGACCCGGCCATGGGGCAAGTGGCCTGAGCCCCGAAGACGAATGCCGGCGCAGAACGCCGGCATTCCAGGAAAATCCTCGGCCGCCCGCCGGCGCAGAACGCGCCGGCGGGCGGCGGTTCAATCGGCCAGCAGCGCGCCGGCGAATTCATCGGCGACGAAGGGCTGCAGGTCTTCCAGGCTTTCGCCCACGCCGATCCAGTAGACCGGAATCGGCCGCACGCCCTGGCTGCCCGCCGCCACGGCGGCCAGCGTGCCGCCCTTGGCGGTGCCGTCCAGCTTGGTCACGACCAGGCCGGTGAGATTGATGGCGGCATCGAAGGCGCGGATCTGCGCCAGCGCATTCTGGCCCGTGTTGCCGTCCACCACCAGCAGCACCTCATGCGGCGCGGAGGCGTCGGCCTTGCCGATCACGCGGCGGATCTTCTTCAGCTCTTCCATCAGGTGCAGCTGGGTCGGCAGGCGGCCCGCCGTGTCCACCATGACCACGCTGGCGCCCCGGGCGCGCCCGGCATTGACGGCGTCGAAGGCCACTGCGGCGGGGTCGCCGCCGTCCTGGGAGATGACCGTGACGTTGTTGCGGCTGCCCCATTCGATGAGCTGTTCGCGCGCCGCCGCGCGGAAGGTGTCGCCCGCGGCCAGCAGCACGCTGGCGCCCTGGCGCTGGAACGTGTTGGCCAGCTTGCCGATGGACGTGGTCTTGCCCGCGCCGTTCACCCCGGCGATCATCACCACCAGCGGCTTGGCGCGGTTGAGCTCGAAGCTGCGCTGCAGCGGCCGCAGGTGGTCGGCCAGCAATTCGCGCAGCGCCGCCTTGACCTTGGCCGGGTCTTCGATGCGTTCTTTCTTGACCCGGGCGCGCAGGGCCGCAAGCAGCTTCTCGGTGGCCTCCAGCCCCGCATCGGCCATAATGAGCGCCGATTCGAGTTCCTCGAAAAGGTTCTCGTCGACCTTCACGCCGACGAAAATGCCGCCGATGCTCTGGCCGGTGCGCGACAGGCCCTGCTTGAGGCGGGTCAGCCACAACGGCGTGTAGGCATAGCCCAGTTCGATGGAAATGCCGCGCGCCTTTTCTTCCTTGAGCCTGTCGGTATCCACGCCGGTCAGGGCGCGCACCAGCGTGGTCTTGCCGTGGTCGATGTGCCCGGCGGTGCCGACGATCATGCGGATTCTCCGCCCGCGCCGGCCATGGCCGCGAGCTGCTCGCCGAAAGCCGGCGCATCTCGCGCCTCCAGGCAGCGCAGGTCGAGCCAGAGCGCGTCGTCGGCGATGCGGCCGAGTGACGCGCGGCAGCGCGCGCAGCCGCGCCTCCAGGCGGTCGAGATGACGGCCCGGCCTGCCCTTGCCCGCGTAGCGCGCCGCCAGGCCGTAGCTCGGGCAACTGGTCCTCCGGCAGCGCGCCGCTGCCGATCTGGCTGAACATGGGCATGGCCTCGACCTGGTAGGCGGGGCCGGCCGCCTGCGCCAGCAGCGGCGCAGGCTCCTCGGCCAGCGCCTGGATGTCGCGCTGCGGCCGGGTCAGCAGGCGCAGCGCCGTCAGGCGCTCGGCCAGGAACTCGGGCGCGCGGTACAGCGACAGCACCGGCTCCAGCGCGGCCAGCGTCAGCTTGTGACGCGCAGCGCGCGCTTGAGCGGGTTCTTCTTGATCTTGCGGATGAGGTCGGCGCGCCCCACCAGCAGGCCCGCCTGCGGGCCGCCCAGCAGCTTGTCGCCGCTGAAGGTGACCAGGTCGGCGCCCGCCTCGATGGTTTCGCGCACGGTGTCTTCGCGCGGCAGGCCGTAGCGGGTCAGATCGACCAGGGTGCCGCTGCCCAGGTCCACCGTAGCCGGCAGGCCGCGCGCATGCGCCATGCCCGCCACCTCCGCCACGCTCACGCTCTTGGTGAAGCCGGTGACGGCGTAGTTGCTGCAATGCACCTTCATGAGCATGGCCGTGCGCGGGCCGATGGCGTTCTGGTAGTCGGCCGCGTGCGTGCGGTTGGTGGTGCCCACCTCGACCAGCCGTGCGCCGGCGCGCTTCATGATGTCGGGGATACGGAACGCGCCGCCGATTTCCACCAGTTCGCCGCGCGACACCACCACCTCGCGGCGGTCGGCCAGGGCATTGAGCATGAGCAGCACGGCGGCCAGGCCGATCAGCACGCCGCCGGCCAGCGCGGGCCACGGCGCGAACGCAGCCCGGTCCAGCGTCATTGCAGGGCCTCCAGCGCCCGGCCGCAGTACAGGCTGGACAGGGTTTTCATGACCTGGCTGACTTCGTAGCTGGCCATGCGGTAGTACACATACTTGCCCTGGCGGCGCGTGGCCACCAGTCCTTCGTCGCGCAGCACGCCGAGCTGCTGCGACAGGGAGGGCTGCCGGATGCCGGTCAGGGATTCCAGTTCGCTCACGTTGCGCTCGCCCTGCACGAGCTGGCACAGCAGCAGCAGGCGGTCTTCGTTGGCCAGCGCCTTGAGCAGCGTGCACGCCTGAGAGGCGGATTCGCGCAGCGCGGCGACTTCGCGCTCGGTAAGGGTGGCATTCATTTGCGGCCGGTCAATCGTTGGATGAAGTCGGATTCATTATATTGACCTATAGAATATCCAACAATATTATTTAAAAAAGTAAATTGATTGCCCCGTCCGGGGAGACATCGTGAATCCGCACATCCAGGCTTTCTTCGACCCCGCCACCGCCACCGTGACCTACGTGGTGCACGAGCCTGTGCCCGGCGGGGCCTGCGCCATCATCGACTCCGTGCTGGACTACGACCCCAAGTCCGGGCGCACCGGCACGTCCAGCGCCGACCGGGTGGCGGCCTATGTGCGCGGGCAGGGGCTGAAAACCGAGTGGCTGCTCGAAACCCATGCCCATGCCGACCACCTTTCGGCCGCGCCCTACCTGCAGCGGCGGCTGGGCGGCGTCATCGCCATCGGGCAAGATATCCGCGCCGTGCAGGGCGTTTTCAGGCAAGTGTTCAACCTGGAACCGGGCTTCGCGCTGGACGGCTCCCAGTTCGGCCATCTGTTCGCCGACGACGAGACGTTCCGCATCGGCGCGATCGAGGCGCGGGCCATGCACGTGCCCGGCCATACGCCGGCCGACATGGCCTACCTGGTGGGCGACGCGGCCTTCGTGGGCGACACGCTCTTCATGCCCGACGTGGGCACGGCGCGCTGCGACTTCCCGGGCGGCGACGCCCATGCCCTGTACCGCTCCATCCGCCGCCTGCTGGCGCTGCCCGGCGATACGCGGCTCTTCATGTGCCACGACTACCCGCCCGAGGGCCGCGGCGCCGCATGGGAAACCACGGTCGCGGAGCAGCGCCGCGCCAACATCCACGTGCGCGACGGCGTCTCCGAAGAGGAATTCGTGGCCATGCGCACGCGGCGCGACGCCACGCTGTCCATGCCCACTCTCATCCTGCCGGCCATCCAGGTGAACATCCGCGCCGGCCACTTCCCGCCGGCCGAGGACAACGGCGTGCGCTACCTGAAGATTCCGCTGGACACGCTGTAGGAATTTCGCGCAAGATCGGCCGGTCAGACGACCGTCCGCGCGCCATGTTCGAAGAAGCCGAAGCCGACCCCTGCCTGTCCAAGGAAGAGTTCAAGCCGCTGGAAGCCCGGCTGCGCGTGGCCCTGCTCAATGCCCAGTACCAGCGGCTGCGGCAGGCCCGCAAGACGCTGCTGGTGGTGGTGGCGGGCATCGACGGGGCCGGCAAGGGCGCCACCGTCAATCTGCTCAACGAGTGGATGGACCCGCGCCACATCAAGACCCTGGCCTACGGCCGCCCGAAGGCGAGGAACTGGAGCGGCCGCCCCTGTGGCGCTACTGGAAAGACCTGCCGCCCAAGGGCCGCACGGGCATCGTGTTCGGCTCCTGGTATGCGCCGCTGATCCGCGAAGCGCGCGCAAACATCCGCGCCACGACGCCATCGAGGCGCAGGCCGCCGCCATCCGCCGCTTCGAGGCCATCCTGGCCGCCGAGGGCGTGCAGATCGTGAAGCTCTGGTTCCACCTGTCGCGCCAAGCGCAGCGCGAACGCGCCGAACGGCTGCTGGCCAGCCCGGAAACCGCCTGGCAGGTCAGCCCCGCGGACCTGAAGGTCTACAAGAAATTCCACCGCATCCGCGCCGCCGGCGAGATCACGCTCAACCACACCGACAGCGGCCACGCGCCCTGGATCGTGATACCCAGCGCGGATGAGCAGATGCGTTCGGCGCGCACGGCCGAGGCGGTGCTCGCCGCGCTGCGCCAGCACGGCGTGCCGCGCATTCCCCCTTCCTTCGTGGCGCACTCCGGCCCCACGCGCGTCATCGACCGCCTCGGCCGCCTCGATTACCAGGCCCGGGAAGAAAAAGACGACTACGACTCGGAACTCGGCCTGCTCCAGGGCCGCCTGGCCGGCGCGGTGCGCTCGCGCAAGTTCCAGGACCGCTCGCTGGTGCTGGTTTTCGAAGGCCAGGATGCCGCCGGCAAGGGCGGCGCGATCCGCCGCGTCACGCACGCGCTGGACGCGCGCCAGTTCGACATCACGCCGGTTTCCGCGCCCAACAGCGACGAACTGGCGCGGCCCTACCTGTGGCGCTTCTGGCGCCAGGTGCCGCGCAAGGGCCGCATCGCCATCTTCGACCGCTCCTGGTACGGCCGGGTGCTGGTCGAGCGCGTGGAAAAGCTGACGCCCCCCGCCACCTGGCGCCGCGCCTACGCCGAGATCAACGACTTCGAGGGGCAGCTCGTGGCCAGCGGCGCGATCGTGCTGAAGTTCTGGCTGGCGATCACGCCCGACGTGCAGCTCGCGCGCTTCAAGGAACGCGAGAAATCGCCGTTCAAGCATTTCAAGATCACGCCGGACGACTGGCGCAACCGCGACAAATGGCAGGACTACGCCCGCGCCGCCAACGACATGCTGGCGCGCACCGACGTCTCGCGCGCGCCCTGGCATCTGGTGTCCGCCAACGACAAGCGGTACGCTCGTCTGCAGGTGCTGCGGCACATCGTCCAGACCCTGGAAGACCAACTCTGAATACGCCTGGAGAGCATTCCCTCATGAGTTCCCTCAGCAACGCCGACATCCGCCCTGTCGTCTCCGCCGACTTCGACGCCTGGCTTCCGCTCTGGAAAGGCTACCAGGCGTTCTATCGCGTGGACATCGACGACGCCGTCACCCGCAACACCTGGGCTCGGCTGCTCGACCCGGCCGAGCCCATGCACGCGGCCCTGGCCTACGAACGGGGCAACGCGATCGGCATGGTGCACTGGATCTACCACCGCTCCACCTGGACCGCCGGCGACTACTGTTATCTGCAAGACCTCTACGTGGCGCCCGAAACGCGCGGCGCGGCGTGGGGCGCAAGCTCATCGAGCACGTCTATGCGCAGGCCCAGGCCGCCCACTGCGCGCGGGTGTACTGGCTGACCCACGAAACTAACGCCACCGCCATGCAGCTCTACGACCGCATCGCCGACCGTTCCGGCTTCATCCAGTACCGCAAGGTGCTTGCATGAGCGCGCGCGATCCCAACTGTCCGCTATGCCAGGAAGACGGCGGCGCGCTGCTGTGGCGCGGACCGCACCTGCGCATCGTCGAAGTGGACGACCCCGACTACCCCGGCTTCACCCGCGTCATCTGGAACGGGCACCTGGCCGAAATGACCAGCCTGTCCACCCACGGGCGCGACCTGCTGATGCGCGCCGTGTACGTGGTGGAGGAAACCCAGCAGTCGGTGCTCTCGCCCGACAAGATCAATCTGGCCTCGCTGGGCAACATGGTGCCGCATCTGCACTGGCACGTCATTCCGCGGTGGCGCGCGACCGCCATTTTCCCGACCCGATCTGGGCGCCGGCGCGCGTGGCGGCCGGCGCCGAAAGCCCGCAATGGAAGACGCGCCAGCCGCCACGCGCGCGCTGCTGCCGCGCTACCGCGACCGCCTGGTCGAAGCCATGAACGCCCTGCTCTGGCATTGAGGCGGGGCCGTCCCGAGGAGCCGCGCCATGAAAGCGCCCGATATCGTCGTGCAACGCGTTTATGAAGGTCTGGGACCGGAAGGCGGCTACCGTGCCCTGGTGGACCGCATGTGGCCGCGCGGCCTGAGCCGCGAGGAGCTGGGGCTGGACGTCTGGGCGCGCGACGTGGCTCCCAGCACCGAACTGCGCAAATGGTTCTGCCACAAGGTGGAGCTGTGGCCCGAATTCCGCCGGCGCTACCTCGAAGAACTCGCCGCGCCCGAAGAACAGGAACGGCTGCGGGCGCTGCTGGCCGACGCGGGCAGGCGCCCCCTGGTGCTGCTCTATGGCGCGCGCGATACCGAGCACAACCAGGCCGTGGTGCTGCGCGAGGCCCTGCAGGCCCTGGCGGACAAGCGCGCAGGGTCCGAGCCGGCGACCAAGGCGGCAAGAACGGTGAAAGCCGCGCAGGCGGCAAAAGCGGTAAAAACCGGCAAGACGGCCAAAACCGCCAAGGCTGCCCGGTAAGCGGAGCGGCGGGCGCGCCTGTGCCAAAATCCCGCCCATGACCGCACCTGCCCAAGCATCGATGCTCCCGCCCGCCCCGGACAACCGCCTGCGTCCCGGGGCCATCGCCGCCCAGCTCGCGCGCCTGCCGGCGGCCTGGAAAGACGTTTTCGACGCCGCCCCCCGTGGCGGCGGCGCTGCACGCGGTAACCGCCCATGTGGAGCGCCGCCTGGCCGAGGGCGCCGTGGTGTATCCCGCCACGCCGTTTCGCGCGCTCGACCACCTGGCGCCCGCGGAGGTGCGGGTGGTCATCCTGGGGCAGGACCCCTACCATGGGGCGGGCCAGGCGCAGGGCCTGGCGTTCTCGGTGCCGGACGGCTGCAAGCGGCCGCCCAGCCTGCGCAACATCTTCAACGAAATCGCGGCGGAGTTCCCCGAGGCGCCGCCGCCCTCGGGCAACGACCTGAGCCCCTGGGCCGAACAGGGCGTGCTGCTGCTCAACACCTCGCTCACGGTCGAGGACGGCCAGCCGGCCTCGCATGCGAAAAAGGGCTGGGAAACCGTGACCGACGCCCTCATCGCCCGGGTGGCGCGCGACCCCCGGCCCAAGGCCTTCCTGCTCTGGGGCGCGCACGCCCAGGCCAAACAGGCGTTGCTGCCGCCCCACAGCGGCCACCTGGTGCTGATGGCCAACCACCCCTCGCCCCTGTCGGCCCGCCGCCCGCCCGTGCCGTTCCTGGGCTGCGGCCACTTCCGGCGCACCAACGACTGGCTGATCGACCAAGGGAAAAACCCTATTGATTGGATCGGCGGAAAAAAATAGCTCGCCAGGCCCGGCAATCCGGGTTATGATCGCCGCACTGCACAAAAAGAGTCTGGCACCCGCCGCCATCCAGGCGGACATTCACGCAGTCATGCGGGCCCGAGCGCCCATCCGTGCCAGACGTCATCGCTTCCTGACCTCCTTTCCTTTCGCCCTGCGTTCCGAGCAGCACACGGGAACGCGCCACGCGCACGGTTGATTCGGTCGGCACGATGCTCCATCAACCGTCGCCTGGTTCCGGCAGCCCCTATCGCGGCCCGGCCCGGCACAGCGCCGCTTTTTCCGCGGCAAGGAAAGTTATGTCTTTCGAAAGCCTGGGCCTCGCTCCCGCCCTGCTCTCCGCCCTCCACGACGCCGGCTTCACGGCGCCCACCTCGGTGCAGGCCTGCGCCATTCCGCCCGCCCTGCAAGGCCATGACCTGATGGTGTCCTCGCAGACCGGCAGCGGCAAGACCGCCGCCTTCATGCTGCCCGCGCTCAACCGCATTGCCGGCATGCCGGGCAACAAGGGCGTGGGCGTGCAGGTGCTGGTGCTGACCCCCACCCGCGAACTGGCCCTGCAGGTCGCCGACGCCACGGCCGCCTACGGCCGCCACCTGCCCGGCCTGCGCACCGCCACCGTGGTGGGCGGCATGCCCTACGGCGCCCAGCTCAAGGCGCTCTCGCGCCGCGTGGACGTGCTGGTCGCCACCCCGGGCCGCCTCATCGACCACCTGAACGCCGGCCGCGTGAAACTCAATACCGTGCACACCCTGGTGCTGGACGAAGCCGACCGCATGCTCGACATGGGCTTCATCGAGGACATCGAAACCATCGTCGGCCGTCTGCCGGAAAGCCGCCAGACGCTGCTGTTCTCGGCCACGCTGGACGGCACCGTCGCCAAGCTGGCCTCGCGCATGATGCGCGAGCCGCAGCGCATCGAAATCGCCGGCCACAAGGAAAAGCACACCAACATCACCCAGAGCCTGCTCTACGCCGACGACGTCGGCCACAAGATGCAGCTCCTGGATCACGTCCTGCGCGACGCCACGCTGGACCAGGCCATCGTCTTCACCTCCACCAAGCGCGGCGCCGACGACCTGGCCGACCGCCTGGCCGACCAGGGCTTTGCCGCCGCCGCGCTGCATGGCGACATGAACCAGCGCCAGCGCACCCGCACCCTGGCCCAGCTGCAGCGCGGCCAGCTGCGCGTCCTGGTGGCCACCGACGCTGGCCGCGCGCGGCATCGACGTACAGGGCATCAGCCACGCCGTGAACTTCGACCTGCCCATGCAGGCCGAAGACTACGTGCACCGCATCGGCCGCACCGGCCGTGCGGGCCGCAACGGCCTGGCGTTCACGCTGGCCACGCACGCCGAGCGCCACAAGGTGCGCCGCATCGAGCACTACAGCGGCCAATCGATCACCCCCGAGGTCATCGCGGGCCTGGAGCCCAAGCGCACGCCGCGCCCGGCCGCCGGCGGCAAGCCGTTCGGCAAGGGCTACGGCCAGAAGTCCCACGGCAAGCCGCCTTACGCCAAGGGCCAGGGCAAGCCCTGGGGCCAGCGCGAAGGCTATGCCGGCGCGCGCGAGGGCGGCTTCCGCGAGGGCGGCCCCCGTGGCGAATTCAAGCCGCGCGACGACGGCTTCCAGGGCCGCCGCGAACACGGTTTCCGCGGCGATCGCGATGCGCGCCCGTCCTATGGCGACCGCCCGCAGCGCGATGCGCGCCCCTTTGCCGAGCGCCGCGCCGCGTTGAAGGCGGTTTCCGCGCCGAACGCGCCGGCTTCGGCGACCGTCCCCNGCTGGCGGCCTCGCCCTGGGCGTACCGCCTGGCCGCGGGCCTGCCGGCCATCCGCGTGGAGGCGGGCACGGGCACGCTCGTCGCGGCCGGCCTGCTGGTCGGCCTGGGCACGCGCTACGCGTCGGGATGCACCAGCGGCCATGGCGTATGCGGCCTGGCGCGCGGCTCGGCGCGCTCGTTCGCCGCCACCGCCGTGTTCATGGCGGCGGGCTTCGCCACGGTGTACGCCGTGCGGCATGGCTGGACGGGGGCCTGATATGGCGGGCCTGGCGGCGTGTCTGTGCGGGCTGGTCTTCGGCATCGGCCTGCTGCTCTCCGGCATGGCGGATCCCGCCAAGGTGCTGGGCTTTCTGGACCTGGGCGGCGCCTGGGATCCCTCGCTGGCGTTCGTCATGGGCGGCGCGGTAGCGGTGACGGCACTGGGTTTCCGCTGGCTGCGCCGCCGGCGCGGCCCCAGCCTGGCGGGCGGACCGCTGCAATGGCCCGCGGCGACCCGCATCGATTTCCGCTTGCTGGCCGGCAGTCTGGCTTTCGGCGCCGGATGGGGGCTGGCGGGATTCTGTCCCGGCCCGGCCCTGGTGGCCGCGGCGGCCGGCGTGCCCCAGGCCCTGGTCTTCGTGGCGGCCATGGCGGCCGGCATGGGCCTGTTTTCGCTCATCGAACATCGCAAACCAGGAACATGAAAGGCCGTCCGGGGCGGGCTGACACGCCCTTCGGGCCAGAGGAGACAGCAACATGAGCAAGGATGCAACGGCGCGCGGCGCGCAAGGCGACTTCGACATCGTGGTGGTGGGCGGCGGCTCGTCGGGCATCGGCGTGACGGCCAGCCTGCTGCGCCGCCGCCCGGACCTGCGCATTGCCGTGGTCGAGCCCAGCGACAGGCATTACTACCAGCCGGCCTGGACCCTGGTGGGCGGCGGGGCCTTCGACGTGACGCGCACCGTGCGCCCCATGGCCGATGTGATTCCCCGGCGCGCCGTCTGGGTGCGCGCCGCCGCGGCCGGTTTCGAGCCGGAGCGCAACCGCCTGCGGCTGGCCGACGGCGGCGCGCTGGGCTACCGTCAGCTCATCGTCTGCCCCGGCCTGCGTCTGGCCTGGGAGAAAGTCGAGGGTCTGGACGCCACGCTGGGCCGCAACGGCGTCACGTCCAACTACCGCTACGAACTCGCGCCCTATACCTGGGAGCTGGTGCGCGGCCTCGAATCGGGCCGTGCACTCTTCACCCAGCCCGCCATGCCCATCAAGTGCGCGGGCGCGCCGCAGAAAGCCATGTACCTGGCCTGCGACCACTGGCGTCGCGGCGGCGTGCTGGACCGCATCCAGGTGGAGTTCGATCTGGCCGGCGCGGCGCTTTTCGGGGTGCCGACGTTCGTGCCGCCCCTCATGCGCTACGTGGAGCGCTATGGCGCGGCCCTGCGGTTCAACTCCAACCTGGCGGCGGTGGACGGCGGCGCGCGTAAGGCGTGGTTCGACGTGAAGGACGCCGACGGCAATGTGCGCCGCGAGGAGCGCGCCTTCGACATGCTGCACGCCGTGCCGCCGCAGTTGCCGCACGATTTCCTGCGCGACAGCCCGCTGGCCGGCGCGGCGGGCTGGTGCGAAGTGGACCCGGCCACCTTGCAGCATCCGCGCTATGCCAACGTGTTCGGCGCGGGCGACGCCATCAGCGCCAGCAATGCCAAGACGGCCGCGGCGGCGCGCAAGCAGATCGTGACCGTGGCCGAGAACCTCATTGCGCTGCGCGAGGGGCGGCCCATGCCGGTGCGCTATGACGGCTACGGCTCGTGCCCTCTCACGGTGGAGCGCGGCCGCGTGGTGCTGGCCGAGTTCGGCTATGGCGGCAGGCTGCTGCCCACCTTCCCGCTGGATCCCACCGTGCCGCGCCGCAGCGCCTGGCTGCTCAAGGCCAGGCTGCTGCCGTGGGTCTACTGGAACGGCATGCTCAAGGGCCGCGAGTGGCTGGCGCACCCGCTGGGCAACTGAAACGGGCCGCGCGCGCCGGCGGCCTCAATCGTAGCTGCGCACGTCGTCGATGACCTTGCCGTCGTTCGGCAGGGCGCCGTCGTCGGCCCATTCGATGTCGGCGCGCAGCTTGGTCACGTCGCGCACGGACTCGGCGATGCGCTGGCCCAGCGCGGCGTCGCGCACGTCCGATTCCACTTTCAGCACCATGCGGTCCGATCCCATGCTGCCGCTCACGACCAGCCGGGCCCGGCGGATTTCGGGGTGCCGGCGCACCACGTCTGCCACCTGCGAGGGATGCACGAACAGGCCCCGCACCTTGGTGGTCTGGTCGGCGCGGCCCATCCAGCCCTTGATGCGGGTATTGGTGCGGCCGCACGGCGAGACGCCCGGCAGCACGGCGGAGAGATCGCCCGTGCCGAAACGCACCAGCGGGTAATCGGGGTTGAGCGTGGTCACCACGACCTCGCCGACTTCGCCGTCGGGCACGGGTTCGCCGGTGCCGGGGCGCACGATTTCCACGATGATGTCTTCGCCCAGCACCAGCCCTTCGCGCGCCGAGGTTTCGAAGGCGATCATGCCCAGGTCGGCGCTGCCGTAGGCCTGGTAGCCGTCGATGCCGCGCGCGGCCAGCCATTCCCGCAGCGACGGCGGAAAGGCCTCGCCGGACACGAGGGCGCGGCGCAGGGAATCGAGTTTCACGCCCAGTTCGTCGGCCTTTTCCAGGATGATCTTCAGGAAGCTGGGCGTGCCGGTGTAGCCGCTGGGCGCGAGGTCGGCGATGGCCCGCACCTGCTGTTCGGTCTGGCCCGTGCCGCCGGGAAACACGGTGCAGCCTACCGCATGGGCCGCGGTTTCCATCATGGAGCCCGCCGGGGTGAAGTGATAGGAAAAGCAGTTGTAGGTCAGCTCGCCCGGGCGGAAACCGGCGGCATAGAGCGCGCGGGCAAAGCGCCAGTAGTCGCTGCGCGCGCTTTCGGGTTCGTAGATGGGGCCGGGCGAAGCGAACACCCGCAGGGCCTCGCCCCAGCCGATGGCCGAAAAGCCGCCGAAGGCCTTGGCCGGGCCGGCGGGCGCGCCGGCGTCGGCGCGGCTTTCCTGCTGCCGCTCGAGCAGCTCATGTTTGCGCAGCACCGGCAGGCGCGCCAGCGCTTCGCGCGAGGTCACCGACGCCGGATCGACGCCGCGCAGCTGGTTCGCGATGGCCGGCGCACGGGCGATGGCTCGGGCGATGGCGCCGGGCAGGGCGGCCATCAGGTCTCGCTCGCGCGCCTCGGGCGCTCGCGTTTCCAGTACATCGAAAAACTCGGACATGGGATCGCACCCTCTCGTGTGCCGTTGTGCGGTGTCGTTGCCGATTCAGGCCAGCCACCGCTTGCGGCGGCGGTAGAACTTGTGGTCGCGGAAGCTCTTGCGCTCGCCGCTGGAAATGCCGAGGTAGAACTCCTTCACGTCCTCGTTGCGCGCCAGGTCCGACGCCTCGCCGTCCATCATCACGCGGCCGTTTTCCAGGATGTAGCCGTAGTCGGCATAGCGCAGGGCGATGTTGGTGTTCTGCTCGGCCAGCAGGAAGCTGACGCGCTCGCGTTGGTTGAGGTCGCGCACGATCTCGAAAATCTCTTCCACGATCTGCGGCGCCAGGCCCATGGAGGGCTCGTCCAGCAGGATCATGTTCGGGTTGGCCATCAGCGCGCGGCCGATGGCGGTCATCTGCTGCTCGCCGCCCGAGGTGTAGCCGGCCTGGCTGGCGCGCCGCTGCTTGAGGCGCGGAAAGTACTGGTACACCCGGTCGAGCGCGGCCGCCGTCTCCGCGCGGCTCATGCTGCGCGTATAGGCCCCGGTGAGCAGATTCTCTTCGATGGTGAGGTGGGCGAAGCAATGCCGGCCCTCCATGACCTGGACCACGCCGCGCTTGACCAGTTCGGCGGGCGACAGCTTTTCGATGCGCTGGTCGCGGTACTGGATATACCCCTTGGTCACGTCGCCGCGCTCGCCCTTGAGCAGGTTGGAGATGGCGCGCAGGGTAGTGGTCTTGCCCGCGCCGTTGGCCCCCAGCAGGGCCACGATGCGGCCTTCCGGCACCTGCAGGGACACGCCCTTGAGCACCAGGATGACGTGGTTGTAGATCACCTCGATGCCGTTCACGTCGAGCAGCACCCTGGGGGCGTGCGCGGCGGCATCGTGGGCGGTAGTGGCTGCGGTCATGATCGTTCCTGCTGCGTGGTGGCGGCCGGCCGCCGGTTCGCCGGCCGCCGGTTCATACGAAAGCTGCGGCACCCCTGTGGGGAGGCGCCGCAGGCGCTGCGGGGGTCAGTTGCATCCTCGGGGCGTGATGTTCTTCTCCTTGGCGTACTTCGCCGCGGCTTCCTTCACCATCGGCTCCAGCAGGCTCTTGTCGGCCTGGTACCAGTCGGACACCACCTTGAACTTGGCGCCGTCCCACTGCACGATGCGCGCCCAGTCGTCGCCCATGTGATTGGCGCAGCTTGTCTTCACCGGCCGCATGATGTGGCCGAACCCGAGCTGGTCCAGGCGCTCCTGGGTGAGATTCAGATTCTCGAAGCCCCAGCGCACCTGTTCCGGCGTCATGGCCTTGCCCTTGCCGAACTTCTCCTGCGCGGTGCGGATGGCTTCCACCTGCAGCATGGAGATCATCATGCCGCGCGTATGCGCGATGGTGCCCAGGGTCGTATTGCCGGACTTGTCCGAGCCCTGGCCCTTGTCGTAGACGTACTTCTTCAGGTCGTCGTACACCTTGTCGTGCTCGGCGCCGCTGTTGTGGATGGTGATGGCGTTGTAGCCCTTGGCGACCTGGCCCAGGTCTTTCACGTCGCCCTCGGAGCCGGCCCACCAGATGGCGTACATCTTGTCGCGCGGGTAGCCGCTGGCCTGGGCCTCGCGGATGGCGGTGGGCGTCATGATGCCGGCGCTCCACAGCAGCACGTAGGCGGGCCGCTGCTGGCGGATTTGCAGCCAGGTGGATTTCTGCTCCACGCCGGGCGCCGTCACCGGATACAGCAGCAGCTCGAAGCCTTCCTTGGCGGCGCGCTTCTGCAGGAGCGGAATGGGCTCCTTGCCATACGGGGAGTCGTGGTAGACCAGGGCGATCTTCTTGCCCTTGAGCTTGTCCATGCCGCCTTCTTTCCTGGCGATGTCCTGGATCATCACGTCGGCCGCGGTCCAGTAGGTGCCCAGCAGCGGGAAGTTCCATTCGAACACGCTGCCGTCCACCGATTGCGACAGGCCGTAGCCCATGGTCTCCACCGGCACCTTGTCGACCATGGCCTTGTCGCTCACGGCGAACGTGATGCCGGTGGACTGCGTGTCGAAACCCGAGGCGCCCGTGCCCTTGCCCTTCAGCCGCTCGTAGCACTCCACGCCGCGGTCGGTGGCATAGGCCGTCTCGCATTCCTCGTAAGTGATCTTGACGCCGTTCACGCCGCCGTCGCGCTCGTTGACCAGCTTCAGGTAGTCGAGTTTGCCGTCGGCCCAGGGTATGCCCAGCGGCGCGAACGAGCCGGTGCGGTACACCAAGAGCGGAACGAACTGCTCGTCCGCCATCGCCGGCGCGGACACGGCGCCGGCCGCGCCGGCTGCGGCGACCAGGGCTGCCGCCAATTTCAGGTTCAGACGCTTCATCTCCATTTACCTCCTGCGTGGTGTAAGGGCAGCGCGCCCTGGGACACCGGGATTGGCCCGGTCTGTAGCCGGGTATTCAGGATGCCGAGCCGCGAGGTCGTGCCGCCACGGCCGGCAATGATCGATACGGACCCAACGTTTTGCTTGTGTCTCCTGCTCTTCCACTTCCTGCGCTCCCTGCATTCGCGGCACTGCGGGGTCCGGCGCCGCGGGCGCTTTCGGGGGCAATATCAGTGCGGGAACGGCCAGATCCTCAGCTTCTCCTTGCCTATGCTCCACAGCCGCGCCAGTCCGTGCGGCTCGGCGATGAGGAAGAACACGATGAGCGCGCCGAACACCATGTGTTCCACGTGCGCCGCCGTGTCCACCGACAGCGACAGGCCCAGCATATGCGGCACGTTGGTCAGCGCCACCGGCACCAGCACGATGAACGCCGCGCCGAAGAAGCTGCCGATGATGGACCCCAGCCCGCCGATGATGACCATGAAGAGCAGCTGGAACGAACGCGCCAGGTCGAAGGCCAGGGGCTCCCACGAACCCAGGTGGATGTAGCCCCAGAGCGCGCCCGCCACGCCCACGATGAACGAGCTGACCGCGAAGGCCGTGAGCTTGGCGTACATGGGCCGGATGCCGATGACCGAAGCGGCCACGTCCATGTCGCGGATCGCCATCCACTGGCGTCCGATCGCGCCGCGCACGAGGTTCTTGGCCAGCAGGCTGAACACGGCGACGAAGGCGAGCACGAACAGGTACTTCTCCGTGGAGCTCTGCACCGGCACGCCGAAGACCGTGAGCGGCGGCACCGAGACGCTGCCCGAGGGCGAGTAGTTGGTGAAGAAGGGGATACGCAGGAAGGCCCAGTCCACGAAGAACTGCGCGGCCAGCGTGGCCACGGCCAGGTACAGGCCGCGGATGCGCAGGCTGGGAATGCCGAACACCACGCCCACCAGCGTGGCGAAGCAGCCGCCCAGCAGGATCTGCAGCAGCAGCGGCATGCCCGGGAAGCGCACGCCGAAGTTCCACGCCGCATAGGCGCCCACCGCCATGAAGGCGCCGGTGCCCAGCGAGATCTGGCCGCAGTAGCCCACCAGGATGTTCAGTCCCACCGCCGCCAGCGACAGGATGAGGAACGGGATGAGAATGGCGCGCAGCAGATAGTCGCTGGCCAGCGCGGGCACGACGATGAAGGCCACGGCCAGCAGCGCCCACACGAACACGCGGTCCTGGCGGATGGGGAAGATCTGCTGGTCGGCGCGGTAGCTGGTCTTGAACTGGCCGTTTTCGCGATAGAACATGTGTTTTTTCCCAGAAGGCCCGTGCGCTTACACGCGGTCGATGATCTTCTCGCCGAACAGCCCTTGCGGACGGAACAGCAGGAACACCAGCGCCAGCACGTAGGCGAACCAGATTTCGATGCCGCCGCCCACGAGCGACCCCAGATACACCTCGGAGAGCTTTTCGCCCACGCCGATGATGAGCCCGCCCAGGATGGCGCCCGGCACGGACGTCAGGCCGCCCAGGATCACCACGGGCAGCGCGCGCAGGGCCGCCGTGGACAACGTGAACTGCACGCCGAACTTCGAGCCCCAGATGATGCCGGCCACCAGCGCCACCAGCCCGGCCACGCTCCACACGATGACCCAGATGCGGTTGAGCGGGATGCCGATGGATTGCGCGGCCTGGTGGTCGTCGGCCACGGCGCGCAGCGCGCGGCCGGTGGACGTGTACTGGAAGAAAAGCGCCAGCGCGGCCACGAGCAGGGCGGCGATGACGGCGGCGGTCAGGTCTTCCAGGTTGATGAGCAGCCCGCCCTCGAAGATGGAGTCGAGGATGATGGCCGGGTCTTTGGGCATGCCCACGTTCACCGAATACACCGAGCTGCCGAAGGAGATCTGGCCCAGGCCGTCCAGGAAGTAGCTGATGCCCAGCGTGGCCATGAGCAGCGTGGTGGCCTCCTGGTTGACCAGGTGGCGCAGCACGAAGCGTTCGATGGCCACGGCCAGCAGGAACATCAGGATCGCGCTCACGATGAAGGCCAGCACGTTGGCCAGCAGCATGTTGTCAAAGCCCAGCCACTGCGGGATCCACTCCGAGAAGCGGGCCATGGACAGGGCGGCCACCAGCACCATGGCGCCCTGCGCGAAGTTGAAGACGCCCGAGGCCTTGAAGATGAGCACGAAGCCCAGGCCGATGAGCGCGTACAGCATGCCGCTCATCAGTCCGCCGAATACGGTTTCCAGAAAAAATCCCATACGTCACCTTGTGGTCGTCGAAGCGGAGACCGGGCTTGCGCCGTCGCGGGCCCCGCCGGCCTGCGCCACCGCGTCGTTGGCCGGCGCGGCGCTGCCTTCCACGCCCAGATAGGCGCGGATCACGTCTTCGTTCGTCCGCACTTCGCCGGGCGTGCCGTCGCCGATCTTCTTGCCATAGTCCAGCACCACGACGCGGTCGGAAATGTCCATGACCACGCCCATGTCGTGCTCGATGAGCACGATGGTGGTGCCGAACTCGTCGTTCACGTCGAGGATGAAGCGGCTCATGTCCTGCTTTTCCTCGATGTTCATGCCGGCCATGGGCTCGTCCAGCAGCAGCAGGCGCGGCTCCATGGCCAGCGCGCGGCCCAGGTCCACGCGTTTTTGCAGACCGTAGGGCAGCCGCCCGACCGGCGTCTTGCGGTGCGCCTGGATCTCCAGGAAGTCGATGATGTTCTCGACGAATTCGCGGTGGCGGATTTCCTCGCGCTCGGCCGGCCCCAGCCGCAGGGCCTGGGCGAACAGGCCGCACTTCATGCGCAGGTTGCGGCCCGTCATGATGTTGTCCAGCACGCTCATGCCCTTGAAGAGCGCGAGGTTCTGGAAAGTGCGGGCGATGCCCATTTCGGCCGCGCGCCGGGGGTTCATGCGCGAGAAGCGCTTGCCCTGGAACTCGATGGTCCCCTGCTGTGGCGTGTAGACGCCGTTGATGACGTTGAGCATGGAGCTCTTGCCCGCGCCATTGGGGCCGATGATGGCGCGGATCTCGTGCTCGCGCACATTGAAGGAAATGTCCGTCAACGCCTTGACGCCGCCGAACGACAGGGAAATGTTCTGCATGTCCAGCATCACGTCGCCGATGCGCTGGTCGCGGTCTGTATGGCTCATGATGTCTATGCGGCTCGGGCGGTGATCGCGGGAAAGGTCCGGGCGGAGCGGATCTTCAGGTCGGCGGAAATCTTGCCGACCCGGCCGTCCTCGAATTTCACTTCGGTTTCGACGAATTGCGTCGGCCTGTCGCTGAAGAGCGCTTCCACCAGCACGCCGTACTTTTGCGCGATGAAGGCCCGGCGCACCTTGCGCGTGCGCGTGAGCTCGTCGTCGTCCGGGTCCAATTCCTTGTGCAGGATGAGGAACCGGCTGACCTGCGAAGCCGAGAGCTTGGGGTCGGCCGCCAGATCGGCGTTGACCTTCTCGACGCATTCGCCGATAAGCTGGTACACCTCGTCCTTGCCGGCCAGGTCGGTGTAGCCGGCGTAGGGCAGCCCGCGCCGCTCGGCCCAGTTGCCCACGGCTTCCAGGTCGATGTTGATGAAGGCGCACACGCGGTCGCGTCCCGCGCCGAAGGCCACGGCTTCCTTGATGTGCGGGAAGAACTTGAGCTTGTTCTCGATGTACTTGGGCGCGAACAGGCTGCCGTCGGCCAGCTTGCCCACGTCCTTGGCGCGGTCGATGATCTTGAGCTGCCCGTCGGTGTCCAGGTAGCCCGCGTCGCCAGTGTGGAACCATCCGTCTTCGCTGCGCGCCTCGGCGGTTGCCTGCGGATTGCGGTAGTACTCCTTGAAGAGCCCGGGGCTCTTGACCAGGATCTCGCCGTTGCCGGCCACGCGGATGTCCACGCCCGCCACGGGCGGGCCCACGGTGTCGTCGCGCACCTGGCCGTCCGGCTGCACGCAGACGAACACCGAGGTTTCCGTGGAGCCGTAGAGCTGCTTGAGATTGATGCCGATGGAGCGGTAGAAGACGAACAGATCGGGGCCGATGGCCTCGCCCGCCGTGTAGGCCACGCGTACGCGGCTCATGCCCAGCGCGTTGCGCAGCGGACCGTAGACCAGGACGTTGCCCAGCGCATAGCACAGGCGGTCCCAGGCGCCCACGGACTTGCCGTCGAGGATGCGCGCGCCGACGCGGCGCGCCAGGTTCATGCAGGCGTGGAACAGTTTGCGCTTGAGATAGCCCGCATCTTCCATGCGGATCATGACGTGCGTGAGCAGGCCTTCCAGCACGCGCGGCGGCGCGAAGTAATACGTGGGGCCGATGTCGCGCATGTCGATGGCGACCGTATCGGGCGACTCGGGGTGATTGACGGTGAACCCGCTGACCAGCAACTGGGTGTAGGAGAACATGTTCTGCCCGATCCAGGCCGGGGGCAGGTAGGCCAGCACGTCTTCGCGGTCGGTCAGCTTTTCCATCTCGGCCACGGCGCGCGCGCGGTCGATGAGCGCGTGGTGCGTGAGCACCACGCCCTTGGGCTTGCCGGTGGTGCCCGAGGTATAGAACATGGCGGCCGGGTCGTGCGGCTGCACGGCCGCCACGGCGGCGTCGAAAAAGCCGGGATGCCGTTGCGCATGCTCGCGCCCGGCCTCTTCCAGCTGCTCGTACGAACGCAGCATGGGGTCGGCATAGTGGCGCAGGCCGCGCGGGTCGTCGTACACCACGTGGCGCAGGGCGGGGCACTGCCCGCGCACTTCCAGCATCTTGTCCACCTGCTCCTGGTCTTCGACCACGGCGACGCCGACTTCGGCGTCCTGCAGCACGTAGACCATTTCCTGCGCCACGGCGTCCTGGTAGAGCGGAACCGGGATGGCGCCCAGGCACTGCGCGGCCATCATGGCCATGTACAGGCGGGGGCGGTTTTCGCCGATGACGGCGACGTGCATGCCGGGGCCGATGCCCAGGGCCGCGAGGCCGTTGGCGGCCAGGCGCACGTGGTCGGCCACCTGCGACCAGGTCAGCGTCTGCCAGATTCCCAGGTCTTTCTCGCGCATCGCGGGCCGCGAGCCCCTTGCGCTGGCATGTGCGAGCAGCAGCGCGGGAAAGGTGTCCAGCGCCGCCGGCGTGCCTGCCGATGCGGGCGTTGAGTGTGCCACGTTGTCTCCTCCGGTTTGGGCCCGCCGCCGCGGCGACTTCGAGAGTGGCGCGCTGCGGTGCCTGACCAGCTGGTTTTAGATTTACGGCAACAGTTAAGGTATAAGGTTGGGTTGCTACCAACTGTCACCATCGCGACATTCAAGGAATTTTTAGGGTATTCCCGATGCAGCCATCCGACTCCCTGCGATTCGCCGCGGCGTGGTTCCGCCTGCTCAGCGATGAGCAGCAGGCGCGCGTCGAGCGCGACGTGTCGGTGCAGCAGGCGCCGGCCGGATCGATCATAGAACGCAAAGGCGAGCCGGCACAGGCCTGGATAGGCGTGCTGGCCGGCCTGATCAAGGTCTCGGTCGGCAACGCCGAGGGCAAGGTGGCATCTCTTACCGGCGTGCCGGCCGGCGGCTGGATCGGCGAGGGCTCGCTGCTCAAGCGCGAGATCCGCAAGTACGACATCGTGGCGCTGCGCGATTCGGTGGTGGCGCGCATGCCGGCGGCCACCTTCGACTGGCTGCTGGACAACAGCATTCCCTTCAACCGCTACCTGCTCGACCAGTTGAACGAGCGGGTGGCGCAGTTCATCGGCAAGGCGGAGTACGACCGCCTGCTGGACCCGGACGCGCGGGTGGCCCGCTGCCTGGGCGAGCTCTTCAACCCGCTGCTCTATCCGGGCATGGGAATGCGCCTGGCGATCACCCAGGAAGAAATCGGCTACCTGGCGCGCGTCTCGCGCCAGCGCGCGAACCAGGCGCTGCGCAGGCTGGAAGAGGCCGGCCTGCTGAAGGTGGAATACGGGGCGGTGCGCGTGCTCGATCTGGAGGGCCTGAAACGCTACGGCCCGGGGCAGGGGCAGGATCCCGCGGCCTGATGAACGCGATAGGAAAATTTCATGGCCGCCGCGGCTTGATCGTTAAATAGTGCGCTATTTAATATTGCGCTATGAAAATCAAGGCCAAGCCCCAAACCGATCCGCTGCTGCTGGACAACCAGCTCTGCTTTGCGCTGTACGCCACGTCGCTCGCCATGAACAAGGCGTATCGCAAGCTGCTGGGCAGGCTGGGCCTGACCTATCCGCAGTACCTGGTGATGCTGGTGCTCTGGGAAGGCGACGGCTTGACGGTTACCGACATCGGCGAACGCCTGTTTCTCGATTCGGCCACGCTGACCCCGCTGCTCAAGCGCCTGGAGGCGGCGGGGCTGTTGGAGCGGACCCGGGCGCGGGAAGACGAAAGGCAGGTCATCGTCAGCCTTACGCGGCAGGGCCGGGAGCTGCGCGCCCAGGCCGAAGGCATCCCGTCGGCGATCGGCGCGGCCGCTCAATGCTCGGCGCAGCAGGCGCAGGAGCTTGCCCGACTGCTCCACGACTTGCGCGGACGGCTCGCGGAAAACGGCTGAAGGGCGCGCCCGCGCCGCGGGCGCACGGGATATGAATAGTGCGCTATTCAATAGCGTATTAGAAGAAATGCCGCAGTGTGGCAATACGGCAGAGGCGCCGCGGCGGAATGGCCCGCGAGGCGCAGCAGTCTCCCAACGTGTTTTCATTCTTTGAGGAATCCGATCATGTCTCTCGAAAAAGTTCTCTATCGCGCCAGCGCCACCGTCACCGGAGGCCGCGAGGGCCGCGGCGTGAGCGACGACGGCGTGCTGGACGTCAAGCTGACGACGCCGCGCGAGCTGGGCGGCGCGGGCGCGCCGGGCACCAATCCCGAGCAATTGTTCGCGGTGGGCTATTCCGCCTGCTTCCTGGGCGCGATGAAATTCGTGGCGGGCCGCGACAAGATCGCGATGCCGGCAGACGCGTCGGTGCAGGGCGTGGTCGGCATCGGGCCGATCCCCACGGGCTTCGGCATCGAGGTGGAACTGAAGATCTCGCTGCCCGGCATGGACCGCGCGCAGGCCGAGAAGCTGGTGTCGGCGGCGCACACCGTCTGCCCGTACTCCAACGCCACGCGCGGCAATATCGACGTGACGCTGACCCTCGTCTGAGGCGGCGCCATCCGCCGCGCCGGCCCGC
>NZ_LHSJ01000112.1:0-12658 GCF_001270295.1 Achromobacter sp. DMS1
GGCGAGGGCGGCAGGCGGGGCCTGGCGGAATGCGGGCACGTTCATGAGTTCTCCTCCTCGGGTGGTCCTGCCGGGCGCGGCGGCGGATCTGCGTCCGCGCGCCGCGCCGGTCCGATGCATACGGGCGGCCGGCGCACCGGCGGCCGGCGCTCAGGCGGCCGGCGCTCAGGCGGCCGGCGCACCGGCGGTCTGCGGCGCCGGCAGGCGCTCGCGCACAGCCTGCGTGACCTCCGCGGTCGTCGCCTGCCCGCCCAGATCGCGCGTGTGCAGGGCGGGGTCGGCGGTCACGGCTTCGATGGCCCGCATCAGCCGCGCGGCGGCCGCCGTCTCGCCCAGGTGTTCCAGCAGCATCGCCACCGACCAGAACGTGCCGATGGGGTTGGCCAGGCCCTTGCCCATGATGTCGAACGCCGAGCCGTGGATGGGCTCGAACATGGACGGGCCGCGCCGTTCCGGATCGATATTGCCCGTGGGGGCGATGCCCAGGCTGCCGGCCAGCGCCGCCGCCAGATCGCTCAGGATGTCGGCGTGCAGGTTGGTGGCCACGATCGTGTCCAGCGACGAGGGGCGGTTGACCATGCGGGCGGTGGCGGCGTCGACCAGCTCCTTGTCCCAGCTCACGTCGGGAAACTCGCGCGCGATCTCCGCGGCGATCTCGTCCCACATCACCATGGCGTGGCGCTGGGCATTGGACTTGGTGACGACGGTGAGATGGCGGCGGGGCCGCGACCCGGCCAGGCGGAAGGCAAAGCGCAGGATGCGCTCGACGCCGGCGCGCGTCATCATGGACACGTCGGTGGCCGCCTCGATCGGCAGCCCCTGGTGCACGCGGCCGCCCACCCCGGCGTATTCGCCTTCGGAGTTCTCGCGCACGATGACCCAGTCCAGGTCGCCCGGCGCGCAGCGCTTGAGCGGGGCGTCGATGCCCGGCAGGATGCGCGTGGGGCGCACGTTGGCGTACTGGTCCAGGCCCTGGCAGATCTTCAGCCGCAGTCCCCACAGCGTGATGTGATCGGGAATGCCGGGGTCGCCGGCGGAGCCGAACAGAATGGCGTCCTGCCCGCGCAGCGCGTCCAGTACGTGCGCTGTTCCCATGACGTTGGCGGCGTAGGTTTCCAGCGGCTGCGCGTAGCCTTGCCGCACCAGGGCCTGGGCCGCCAGGTGCAACACGATCTCGGGCCGCGCGCGGCGCACGTGATCGCGCACGGCCCCGGCGTCGCGAATGTCGCATTCGCGGCTGTCGACGAGGGAGCCGATGCCGGCCTCCGCGTACAGGCTGGGCCGGGTGGCGGGAGGCAGGGCCAGGCCCGTCACGTCCGCGCCCAGCCGCCGCAGCCACAGCGCCAGCCAGCTTCCCTTGAAGCCGGTGTGGCCGGTCAGCAGGACCCGCTTGCCGCGCCAGAAGCCGGTGTCGGGTTTCACCACACCTTCCATGGCGCCTTGCCCGTGCTCCACAGCGATTCCAGCAGGTTCTTCTCGCGCAGCGTGTCCATGGGCTGCCAGAAGCCCAGGTGCTCGTAGGCATGCAGCTCGCCCCGGTGCGCCAGCGTTTCGAGCGGTTCGGCCTCCCAACTGGTGGAATCGTCCTGGATCAGCGGCAGCACGCTGGGCGAGAGCACGAAAAAGCCGCCGTTGATCAGGCCGCCGTCGCCGCGGGGTTTCTCGGTGAATCCCGTCACTTTGCTGCCCTCGCGGCGCAAGGCGCCGTAGCGGCCGGGCGGCTGGACGGCGGTAACGGTGGCGGCCTTGCCATGCTCGCGGTGAAAGCGGATCAGCGCGCTGATGTCGATGTCGGCCACCCCGTCGCCGTATGTGAAGCAGAACGCCTCTTCGTCCTTGACATAATCGGCCACACGCTTGAGGCGGCCGCCCGTCATGGTGTTCTCGCCGGTGTCCACCAGCGTCACGCGCCAGGGCTCGGCCTTGCGCTGGTGCACTTCCATGCGGTTGTCGGCCATGTCGAACGTGACGTCGGACATGTGCAGGAAGTAGTTGGCGAAATACTCCTTGATCATGTAGCCCTTGTAGCCGCAGCAGATCACGAAGTCGTTCACGCCGTGCGCGGAATAGGTCTTCATGATGTGCCAGAGAATGGGCCGGCCGCCGATCTCGATCATGGGCTTGGGGCGGGTGTGGGTTTCTTCGGATATGCGCGTTCCCAGCCCGCCGGCGAGGATGATGGCTTTCATGGTTGGCTCTCGCACCATTGCTTGAACATTTCCCGCAGCGCGGCCTCGAACTTGCGCGCAAAGCCCGGTTCGTCCATGAGCGGGCTGGCGCGCATGTCGTCGCGCAGGTCGGCGCGGATGCGCGCCAGCGCGGGCAGATCGCTGGCCAGGGCCACGACCTTTTCCACGTATTCGAGTTCGGTCTGGGCTATCCATTCGGAATGGCCCACGCCGTGCAGCACCGAGCTGCCGATCCGCCCCACGCTGGGCCGGTCCGCCAGGGTGACGTAGGGAACCCCCATATAGAGCGTTTCCACCAGCGTCACGCCGGAGTTGTGCGGAAAGCAGTCCAGGCCGATGTCCATGGAGCGCAGCAGGTCCCACGGAGGGCTGTGGCAGCCGATGAGCAGCCGGTCGGGCCGGATGCCCTGCGCGGCAAAGCGCGCCGCGAGGGCGTCGCGCATCGACTTGTCGCGGTAACTGTTGCTGTCCACGATCAGCCGCGCCTGCGGCAGCCGGCGCAGGATCTCGGACCAGACGCCGACCACCCGGTCGTTCATGCGGATGGCGCGGGTAAGGGTGCCCAGGGTGACGTAGCCATTCGCCAGGGCGGGCAGCGGGCTGATGTCGCCCATGCCTTGCCCCGGCCGGTAGACGAAGTTGGTGTCGGCCAGCCGCCAGGGCCGCTCGGCGAACAGGTTCTCGCTGCCCTCGGGGGCCATGGCCGCATCGCTCATGATGTAGTCGATGGCCGACACCCCGGTGGTGTATCCGAAGCCCAGCCAGGTCAGCGACACGGGCGCGGGCTTGCGCGCAAATACCGCGAGCCGGTTGCCCCCGGTGTGGCCGGCCACGTCGATCAGGATGTCGATGCCGTCGGCGCGGATGCGGTCGGCGAGCTGCTGGTCCGTCATGGCGGCCGTCGGCACCCAATGGTCGAAGTAGTTCTTGAACCGCTTCGTGGTGGCGTCTTCCGCCACCAGCTCGGCATAGGCCGTCACTTCGAACGCCGTGCGGTCGTGGTGGGCCAGCAGCGGTTCGATGAAGTAGTTGCCGGAGTGCTGCCGGAAGTCGGGCGATACATAGGCGATCCGGAGCTTGCGCCGCGTGTCGCGTGAATTCGTGTGGGGGCGCCAGGCGCTGCGCAGCGGCGCGCAATGGGTCTGGTCGTAGGCCCGGTAGGCCCGGAACACCTCTTCCGCCGTCGCCGCAGGGGCGTAGTTCATGACGAAGAGCAGGTTGGTGCTGGCCGTCAGCGACTTGGGAGCGTGCGCCACGGCGTCGCGCGCGGCCACGATGGCGTTCTGCACGTCGCCGCTGTCGATCAGGATCTTGGCGAGATTGGTGCGCGCTTTCTGGTGGCCGGCGTCGAGCGCCAGCGCGTTCAGGCAGGCGGTCTTGGCTTCGTCGTAGCGGCGCTCCGTGTTCAGGGCATCGGCCAGGGCGGAATGCGCGTGCGGGTTGTCCGGCGCGAGTTCCACCGCCCGGCGGCCCGCGGTAATGGCTTCGGACGTGCGTTCGAGCTGCGCCAGGCAGGTGGAAAGCACGATGTAGCCCTGGGCATTCAAGGGGGCGATGTCCAGCATGCGCAGCGCGGGCGGCAGGCCTTCTTGCGGGCGGTGCATGTTGCACAGGGCGACGGCCAGGGCTTCCCAGGCGTCGAAGAACCGGGGGGCCAGCTTGGCCAGCGCGCGCGCCAGCGTTTCGGCGTCGCCATAGGATTGCCGCAGCATGGCCTGGTTCAGCCGTTGCGCCTGGTTGAGCATGGCCGGTGACAGCACGAACGGCGGGCCTTCGTCCGGCGACGGGGCATCGAATGCCAGGCGCGCCAGTGCGCTGACGTAGAGCCCGGTGTAGTGCCCACGGCCCTGGCTCGCGTTCAGGCCATCCTCGAGGAGCCTGCGCCACGACCGGGCCGACCCTTCGTGAAGCGCGTAGCGCTTGAGCAGCGAGAGCACTTCCGTCACGGCGTAGGTGGAGGGCCCCGAGGTGCCCGTCTCGTCCACGATGCGCTGCAGCGGCTGTTCATCGGCCAGTTGCCGCAGGACGCCCAGCTGCTGCTCATTGAAGACCAGGTTCAGGGTTTCGTGCCACAGGTTGAAGAGCGGAGCGGACAGGCCGGGCGCGGTGAGGTTCGGAAGCGGGCGGAACGGTTCGTTATCGGCCCGGTCGTAGGGCCCGGGACCCAGGCTGTAGTGCGCCAGGTCGGCCTGCAGCAAGGTCTTGAGCCGGGAATCCAGCGCCCGGCGGAGCTCGGCATCGCCCTTGGGAGCGTCCGGCTGGCGGGCCAGGGTGTCGAGCAGGGTCTGATGAGACACCGTTCCGGGCCAGGCATGGCCGAGCACACCCAGCAGCGCCATCATGCTCCGGTCGGTGGTGGAAAGGCCGCGGCCGGTGTTCGTGACGTAACTGGCGCCGTCTTCCTGCCCATTGGCGCTCAGCCGGACCAGGCCGCTGGCCCACCGGAGGTCGGCCAGGCGTTCCAGGTCGGGAGCCGGCCGGATCTGGACCGCGCGCGCCTCCGGAACCAGCAGGCTCTGCCGGAACCCCCGGCCGGTGGCAAAATCGAGATACTGCTGGCGGACGGCTTTAGCCTGGCCCAGGGTCAGCAGGCTGTGGGACAGCGATACCTTCTGCCCGAACTCCAGGGGCACTTCGCTGAGCGGCATCGCGTCGCCCACATAAGACAGTCCGGCTTCGGCCGCCTTGTTCGCGAATTCGACAAAGTAGGCGGGGGAGCAGGCAAATGCGCGGAATGCGCCGCCGGACGCCAGCCCGCGCTGAAAGCAGGCGGCATTCGCGCCCAATGCCTGGGCGAGCGGGTTCTCCGCGGCCAGTCCTTCGGTGAACAACGTCAGCGCCGCCTGGGCGCTCGCCTTGACCTCCTCGTCGGTGCGGGCGGCGTGCGCATGCAGCAGCATGGCGTCGCGCATGACTTCCAGCGTCTTGGCGCCGGGGTAGACGTGGTGATCCACGTAGAGCAGGCCCAGCGCCGAGAGGGCGCGCCCGCATTGCTGCATCAGGGCAGCGGCCGCCTCGGCCAGCAAATAGCTGTATACGCCGGAAACGATGATGTAGTCGAACGGCCCCAGGTCTTCCGGCAGGGGTTCTCCCGGCTCGGCCAGGCGCAGCGCCACGTTCTCCAGCCGCAGGGCTTTCAGCGACGCGTTGGCCGCCTCGACGTGTTCCGCGCTGGAGTCCAGGCCGACGATCCGGGCGCCAGGGTAGGCCAAGGCGTGGGGCCACAGGCTTGCGCCGGTTCCGCAGCCCACGACCAGCACCTTGGCCGCCTCCAGGGGGGCGGTCGGGATTCCATAGAGATGGGCCGTGGCGCGCAGGTGCCCCGGCGAGAGGCTGGGGGCCGGATGCCCGGGTTCGGCTTGCGCCTGGCGTTGTGTATAGGCCGAATTCGACATGGCTGCATCAGGGGCGGACGTATGCCCGCAAGAAACGATGCTGGCATTCTAAGAACCGGGATCCTTCTTCATTTCCCGAATCAGCGTCGGAATTCCCCTCCAGTTTGAGCGACACCGTTCTCCGGCGGGAGGGAGCGCGCGACATGCCGCACGCCGTGCCCGCGATGCGGGTTGGCGGCTCCGAAGCGGGAGCGTTTCAGCGTCTCGAGGCGGGGGCAGATGCAAAAAAACCCGCCGTGAGGGGCGGGTTGTCAGGCCGGAACGGCGCGAAGGACCGTGTCCGGCCTGGTTCGGAAGAAGAGGCGGGGAGCCTCCCTTCCGGCCTTGCCGTCTCTGCGGATTAACGCAGCAGCGACAGCACGGTTTGCGGCACTTGGTTGGCCTGGGCCAGAACCGAGGTGCCAGCCTGTTGCAGGATCTGCGCCTTGGACATGTTCGACACTTCCGTGGCGTAGTCGGCGTCCTGGATACGCGAACGGGCGTTGGACAGGTTGTTGACCACGTTGCTCAGGTTAGCGATGGTGGATTGGAAGCGGTTCTGTACCGCACCCAGCTCACTACGCAGAGCGTCTACACGGGAAAGTGCCGTATCCAACGTTTCCAGGGGATCTTCCGTCGCCATTTCCGATTTAGCAGCTGATTCCGTGATCAGCTTCGTATTGCCAGCTTCGGTTCGCGTGACGTACATCGTATTGGCGTTAGCGGCGGTCCCGTCTTTAACTTCGTCGCCCGCCGCAGTAGCGTGATACGTTGCCCCAGCGAGCTGCAGGGTGGTAGCACTATGCTTACCGCCTTGCAGATCGAGATCAGCAAGTGTTGCTTCACGATTGCTAACGGACGATTGGGTCGTCAGCGAACCGTTGACGGCAGAAGTATAGACGTTCGTGTCTGTTGCGAGGTTCGCGGTTCCCGCATTATCGGTCAGAGTAAAGGTGACTGTCTTGTTATCAATCTTTGCCGTTGCAACGCCGTTATGGGGCCCGGTCTGAGCGGTAGTCACGGTGAATTCCATGCCGTTCAGTTTGAACGTATCACCTGCGGATTTGTTAGTCATTGCCGTACTCAACGAGGTGGCCAACGCACTTGGCCCAGCCGTCGACGAATACGTAGCAGTACCGTTGCTAACATTCGCCGCAGTTACCAAGCTACCGTCCTTAGCACTTACATACAATTGTGCGGTGCCGGCTTTCACAACACCCGTGTCGATATCGACAGTTACAGGATCAGTTACCGGAGTAGCAGCGCCATTGGTAACGGTAAGACCGGTATACGTATGCGTGCCAGTCGCGCCTTGAGCAAGCAGATCGCCCACAGTCGCTTGACGAGCGCCGTCAATGCGGAATTCTTTAAGACCCAGCGACTGAGCGTCGATCTTCTTCAGGTTCACGGAGATCGTCTGATTGTCATTTGCACCAACTTGGATCTTCAGGGCGTTGTCGCTAGCCAGAACTTTCACGCCGTTAAATTGCGTTTGTTCGGAGACACGATTGATCTCAGCCAGACGCTGGCCGATTTCATCCTGGATCGACTTGAGATCGGAATCGGAGTTAGTGCCGTTCGTGGCTTGAACCGTCAGCTCACGAATACGCTGCAGGTTGTTGTTGATTTCGTTAAGAGCGCCTTCAGTCGTCTGGGCGATCGAGATACCGTCGTTCGCGTTACGCGAGGCTTGGGTCAGACCCTTGATGTTAGCCGTGAAGCGGTTAGCAATAGCTTGGCCAGCAGCGTCGTCCTTGGCGCTGTTGATGCGCAGGCCCGACGACAGGCGTTCGATGGCGGTACCCAGAGCGGACTGGGACTTGTTCAGGTTGGTCTGGGCAACCAGGGACAAGTAGTTGGTGTTGATAACTGCAGCCATGTTTTGGCTCCCAAGAGAGAAAGGCTTCTTCAAACCGGGCAGCTGGGCCGCCCATCGTAGTAACGGGAGAATTCGTCTTCTTGCGACGCCGAATTTCTCCGTTGCCAGGATTACGGCAGGGCCAAATCAATCTTTAGGGCTGTTTTACGAAGGTCAATCCGCCGGGTGGAGGAGGGGGGACGTCGGCGGCGGCGCGCCATGCACGCCGGCGCCGGCGGGCCTCAGATGATCTGCGCCATCTGCTGTTCGTGCGGCAGATCCTGCCAGGCCTGCTCGCGCAGCTTGGCGCGGATGCGGGCGGTGGCCTGGGAGCGCAGCTGGCAGACCCGGGCCTCGGTTACGTTCATGATGGCGCCGATTTCCTTGAGGTTCAGTCCCTGCTCGTAGCAGAGCGAGAGCAGGAGCTTTTCGCGCTCGGGCAGGGCGTCGATGGCGTGGATGAGCGCCTGGCGGAAGTCGCCGGCCAGCAGGGAATCGAGCGGATTGCCGGCCTGGGCGTTGCCGGCATTGAGGGAAGCCGCCCAGTCGGCCTGGTCCGACGCGCTGTCCGTATCGGACGAAAAGTCTTCATAGTGGACGATCTGCACGCCCTGGGCGTCGTGCAGCAGGGTCTGATATTCGGCCAGGGGCAGCTCCAGCTGTGCGGCGATCTCGGCCTCGGTGGGCGCGCGCATGAGCTTCTGCTCGAGCTGCTGGATGGCCTGTTCTATCTTGCGGGCCTTGGCGCGCACGCTGCGGGGCAGCCAGTCCTGGCCGCGCAGCTCGTCCAGCATGGCCCCCCGGATGCGGGTGGTGGCGTAGGTCTCGAATTGCGCGTCGGCGGTTTCCTGGTAGCGGCGCACGGCGTCCAGCAGGCCGATCATGCCGGCCTGTATCAGGTCGTCCAGTTCGACGCTGGCCGGCAGGCGCGCGAGCAATTGCAGGGCCAGCTTCCGAACGAGCGGGGCATATTCGACCAAGCTGTCTTCTGCGTTGGGCATTGCGGAGTGTCAGACGAATCTATGGAGGCGCGGGTGTCGGACGCTGGCGCTGGCGTTGCCAAATAGCGACATTGTCGACAAGCGCGCGGTTGCGCTGGGCGAAGCTAACGAGGTGATCGGTACGGTGCCCATTGTGGTTAAAAGCGCCGATTTCATTCCGTAAAGAACACAACTTTTTGAATGTCTATTTGGCAAATTGACGTAAATTTGTCAGATAGTTTCATGTCAAGTTGTATCTTCATCTGTCTTATGAGCAACATCAAAAAACTTTTGTCATATTAGTCATAGAAAATGACACGAGATGTGATAAATTTTACTTAAATTGCGAATTGCTGATACATTTCGCATAAAAACTGGACGCAGCTGGTTACGAAGCAATCGTTGCTGCTTGTGACTGTTGGTAGTTGATACGGACCCTCGCACGTAGGGATCAGGGAGCCTGGTGTGCAACAAGTCGAAAGTTCTTTGCTGGCAGATATCCGTGAAGTGAATCTGTCCTATCTTCTTCTCGCCCAGCGCATGCTGCGCGATGACTATGCTGCCTCGATGTTCCGGTTGGGCTTCAGCAGCGAGGTGGCGGACATTCTCATGCGCCTGTCGCCCGCCCAGCTCGTGAGGCTGGCCAGCTCCAGCTCGCTCCTGTGCCGTTTCCGCTTTGACGACTACAGCCTGCTTTCCGCCCTGACTCAGGACGTGCTGGGCGGCGCGCTGCAGCAGGCGCACGCCACCATCCTGCTTGCCAAGCAGCCCGTCGAAGAGCTGGCCTGAACGGCCCGCGCAACCCTCCGGATCTTCAAGCGCCATGGCCATCAAGAGCGTTTCCCAGGAAGCGGACGACATCCTCCTTGCCAGTTCCATGATCTCCCTGGGCGCCCGCCTGCAGGTGCTGGAGGCGGAAACCAGCCTGAGCCACGACCGCCTGGCGCGCCTGTATCGCGAGATTCGCGGCTGCTCGCCCCCGAAGGGCATGCTGCCGTTCTCGGTGGACTGGTTCATGACCTGGTTGCCGAACATCCATTCCTCGCTGTTCTACAACGTCTATTCGTTCCTGGACAAGCACACCAACAGCAAGGGGATCCGCGCCGTCATCGACGCCTACCGGCTCTATCTCGAGAACGCGGGCGTCGAAGGCGCCGAGAACGCTGAGCCCGTGCTGAGCTTCACACGGGCCTGGATGCTGGTGCGCTTCTTCGACAGCGGCATGCTGCAGCTTTCGGAGTGCCGCCACTGCGGCGGCCATTTCATCGCGCATGCCCACGATCCCCAGACGGATTTCGTCTGCGCGATCTGCCGCCCTCCGCCCCGCGCCGGCAAGACGCGGGCCGCGGCGAAGGCGCGCTCGGGCAGCCGTGCGGTTGCCGCCGCCGAGGCGGCCTCGGGCTGACGCCCAGCCTCAAATACATCAAAAGCCCTGAAAAACCCCCCGTAACCCGGCTTTTTGGGCCGGGGGGAGCAGGGGATCATTGACGCCGGTTTTAGACTTCGTTGGCAGGGGCCTGATGTGTTGATTGTTATCGGTTATTTGGTGGTGATCGCCTCGGTGGTCGGCAGCTTCATCGCGCTCGGCGGCCATCTGGGCGCGCTGTACCAGCCATTCGAGCTCACGCTGATCTTCGGCGCGGCCTTGGGCGCCTTCCTGGCGGGCAACAGCAAGAAGTCGCTGATCCTCGTGAAGAAGGCGCTGCCCGATGCGCTCAAGAGCTCCCAGTACAGCAAAGAGGTCTACATGGAGCTGATGGCGCTCCTGTACACCCTGCTGAACAAGGCGCGGCGCGAAGGGCTGATGGCCATTGAGTCGCACATCGAAGATCCGTCCTCCAGTCCGATCTTCAGCGAATACCCGCGCATCATGAAAGACCAGAAGCTCATGGAGTTCATCACGGACTACCTGCGCATCATGATCAGCGGCAACATGAGCTCGTTCGAGATCGAAACGCTCATGGACGAGGAAATCGAGACCTACCGCCACGAGCGCGAAGTGCCGGTGCATGCGCTGCAGCAGATGGCCGACGGCCTGCCGGCATTCGGCATCGTGGCCGCCGTGCTGGGCGTGATCAAGGCGCTGGCGGCGGTGGACCAGCCGCCGGCCATCCTGGGCGACCTGATCTCCAAGGCCATGGTGGGCACCTTCCTGGGCATTCTGCTGGCCTACGGCTTCGTGGGGCCGCTGGCCTCGCGCGTGGACCGGCGCATGGCCGAGGCCGTGAAGGTGCTGGAATGCATCAAGACCACGCTGCTGGCCAGCATGAACGGCTACCCGCCGCAGCTCGCCGTCGAGTTCGGTCGCAAGGTGCTGTACTCGGGCGTGCGCCCCACCTTCGGTGAGCTGGAAGAACACGTCCGGCAAGCCAAGTCGACCGCCAAGGCCTGACGGAGCGGGCAATGAGCACCGTCAACAATCACCGTGTGGTGATTCGCCGCAAGAAGGGCAAGAGCGGCGGACACCACGGGGGGAGCTGGAAGATCGCCTACGCGGATTTCATCACCGCCATGATGGCGTTTTTCCTCGTCATGTGGCTGATCAGCATCGTGCCGCGCGAAGAGCTCAAGGGCATTGCCGAGTTCTTCCGCATGCCGCTGCACGTGGCGATCGCCGGCGGGCCCAGCAGTTCGGCCGAAACCAGCGCCGTGCCCGGCGGCGGTCGAGATCCCCTGCGCGACGACGGCGACGTGCGCCGGGCGCAGGGCAACCGGGTGGAAGCCCAGCCCATGGCCGACGCGGAGCGCCGCGAGCGTCACCGCCTCGAGAGCCTCAAGAAGCGGCTGGAAAACCTCATCGAGACCTCCCCGGTTCTCAAGACGTTCCGTCCCCAGCTCCGCATCGACATGACGACCGAGGGGTTGCGCATCCAGATCATCGACAGCCAGAACCGGCCCATGTTCGCCACGGGCAGCGCCAACGTGCAGCCCTACATGCGGGACATCCTGCGCGAGCTCGGCCCGGTGCTGAACGAGCTGCCGAACAAGATCAGCATCTCCGGCCATACCGACGCCAGCCAGTATGCGCGGGGCGAGCGGGCCTACAGC
Source organism: Achromobacter sp. DMS1 (assembly GCF_001270295.1). Lineage (NCBI taxonomy): Bacteria > Pseudomonadati > Pseudomonadota > Betaproteobacteria > Burkholderiales > Alcaligenaceae > Achromobacter > Achromobacter sp. DMS1. The sequence continues at coordinate 11,450 of NZ_LHSJ01000112.1, forward strand.
AACTGGGAGCTGTCGGCCGACCGCGCCAACGCATCCCGCCAGGAGCTCGTGGCCGGCGGCATGAACGAAGACAAGGTCATGCGCGTGCAGGGCCTGTCCTCGAGCATGAGCCTGGTTAAAGATGACCCGTACGCGGCCGTTAACAGGCGTATCAGCCTGGTCGTGCTCAACCAGAGCACCCAGCGCCGCATCGAGGAAGAGAACGCCGCGGCCGCGGACATCAACGCCGGCAGCGCACAGGAAGTGGGCTCCGCGGTCGATGCGGCCCGCGCGGCGGCCGAGGCGGTGAAGTCAGGAAATCACAGCGGGACGGACAAGGCTCCGCCCGCCGAAGGGGTTCGATAGCAATGGCGGCAACGATTCTGGTGGCCGATGATTCGGCGACGATGCGCATGATCGTCCAGACGACGCTGACGGGCGCAGGCTGGAAGGTGGTGACGGCGGTCAACGGGCAGGAGGCGCTGGCGCGGGCCAAGGACCAGCCGGTGGACCTGGTCGTGAGCGACTGGAACATGCCCGTCATGGGCGGGCTGGAACTCATCCAGGGGCTGCGGCAACAGGCGCAGTACGAAGACGTGCCGGTGCTGGTGCTGACCACCGAAGACGACGTGGACAGCAAGATGGCGGCGCGCGACCTGGGCGTGTGCGGCTGGCTCTCCAAGCCGGTCGATCCGGACGTGCTGGTCGAATTGGCGGCGGAACTGCTCGGCGAGCAGCCCGCCGCGTAAGCGAGTTCTTTTACGAAGGCATACGGGCCATGAGTGCTGGTTTGGATCTCAGTCAGTTTTACGAGACCTTTTTCGACGAGGCGGACGAACTGCTCGCGGAAATGGAGCAGCTCCTGCTGGAGCTCGACGTGGGGGCGCCCGACATCGAGCAGCTTAATGCCATTTTCCGCGCGGCCCATTCCATCAAGGGCGGGGCGGCGACCTTTGGCTGTTTCACCCAGCTTGCAGGCACCACGCACCTGCTCGAGAACCTTCTGGACGCGATCCGCCGCGGCGAAATGACGCTGCGCACGGACATGGTGGATATTTTCTTGGAAACGAAAGACGTGCTCAAAAGCCAACTGGACGCCTACCGGGCTTCCGAGGAGCCCGACGAAGCCGTGTTCGAGCGCATCTGCGCAGTGCTGAAACAGCTGGCGCTGGAGCACAAGGAGCCGGCGGCTGCCGAAGCCGCCCCGCCGGCGCCCGCGGCCGCTCCGCA
>NZ_LHSJ01000113.1:0-12360 GCF_001270295.1 Achromobacter sp. DMS1
ACCGGCCAGCGGGTCCAGCACATGCTGCCAGGGACGCACCGCCTGCGGCCGCCGGATTTCCAGCTCGCCGCCGTCGCGCCAGGCGCGCACGGCATCGGGCAGCAGGCGTCGGCGGACCAGTCGCCGCCGCCGATGACGTTGCCCGCGCTCGCGCTGGCCACGGCGAGGCCCTGTTCCGCCAGGAAGGCGTCGCGGTACGAGGCAATGACGAGTTCGCTGGCGGCCTTGCTGGCGCTGTACGGATCGTGGCCGCCCAGCGTATCGTTCTCGCGGTAGGGATGGGGCCATTCCCGGTTGAGATAGACCTTGTCGGTGGTGACCATGACGGCCACGCGCACGCCGTCCTGCCCGCGCAGCGCGTCCAGTACGTGCGCTGTTCCCATGACGTTGGCGGCGTAGGTTTCCAGCGGCTGCGCGTAGCCTTGCCGCACCAGGGCCTGGGCCGCCAGGTGCAACACGATCTCGCCGCGCGCGGCGCACGTGATCGCGCACGGCCCCGGCGTCGCGAATGTCGCATTCGCGGCTGTCGACGAGGGAGCCGATGCCGGCCTCCGCGTACAGGCTGGGCCGGGTGGCGGGAGGCAGGGCCAGGCCCGTCACGTCCGCGCCCAGCCGCCGCAGCCACAGCGCCAGCCAGCTTCCCTTGAAGCCGGTGTGGCCGGTCAGCAGGACCCGCTTGCCGCGCCAGAAGCCGGTGTCGGGTTTCACCACACCTTCCATGGCGCCTTGCCCGTGCTCCACAGCGATTCCAGCAGGTTCTTCTCGCGCAGCGTGTCCATGGGCTGCCAGAAGCCCAGGTGCTCGTAGGCATGCAGCTCGCCCCGGTGCGCCAGCGTTTCGAGCGGTTCGGCCTCCCAACTGGTGGAATCGTCCTGGATCAGCGGCAGCACGCTGGGCGAGAGCACGAAAAAGCCGCCGTTGATCAGGCCGCCGTCGCCGCGGGGTTTCTCGGTGAATCCCGTCACTTTGCTGCCCTCGCGGCGCAAGGCGCCGTAGCGGCCGGGCGGCTGGACGGCGGTAACGGTGGCGGCCTTGCCATGCTCGCGGTGAAAGCGGATCAGCGCGCTGATGTCGATGTCGGCCACCCCGTCGCCGTATGTGAAGCAGAACGCCTCTTCGTCCTTGACATAATCGGCCACACGCTTGAGGCGGCCGCCCGTCATGGTGTTCTCGCCGGTGTCCACCAGCGTCACGCGCCAGGGCTCGGCCTTGCGCTGGTGCACTTCCATGCGGTTGTCGGCCATGTCGAACGTGACGTCGGACATGTGCAGGAAGTAGTTGGCGAAATACTCCTTGATCATGTAGCCCTTGTAGCCGCAGCAGATCACGAAGTCGTTCACGCCGTGCGCGGAATAGGTCTTCATGATGTGCCAGAGAATGGGCCGGCCGCCGATCTCGATCATGGGCTTGGGGCGGGTGTGGGTTTCTTCGGATATGCGCGTTCCCAGCCCGCCGGCGAGGATGATGGCTTTCATGGTTGGCTCTCGCACCATTGCTTGAACATTTCCCGCAGCGCGGCCTCGAACTTGCGCGCAAAGCCCGGTTCGTCCATGAGCGGGCTGGCGCGCATGTCGTCGCGCAGGTCGGCGCGGATGCGCGCCAGCGCGGGCAGATCGCTGGCCAGGGCCACGACCTTTTCCACGTATTCGAGTTCGGTCTGGGCTATCCATTCGGAATGGCCCACGCCGTGCAGCACCGAGCTGCCGATCCGCCCCACGCTGGGCCGGTCCGCCAGGGTGACGTAGGGAACCCCCATATAGAGCGTTTCCACCAGCGTCACGCCGGAGTTGTGCGGAAAGCAGTCCAGGCCGATGTCCATGGAGCGCAGCAGGTCCCACGGAGGGCTGTGGCAGCCGATGAGCAGCCGGTCGGGCCGGATGCCCTGCGCGGCAAAGCGCGCCGCGAGGGCGTCGCGCATCGACTTGTCGCGGTAACTGTTGCTGTCCACGATCAGCCGCGCCTGCGGCAGCCGGCGCAGGATCTCGGACCAGACGCCGACCACCCGGTCGTTCATGCGGATGGCGCGGGTAAGGGTGCCCAGGGTGACGTAGCCATTCGCCAGGGCGGGCAGCGGGCTGATGTCGCCCATGCCTTGCCCCGGCCGGTAGACGAAGTTGGTGTCGGCCAGCCGCCAGGGCCGCTCGGCGAACAGGTTCTCGCTGCCCTCGGGGGCCATGGCCGCATCGCTCATGATGTAGTCGATGGCCGACACCCCGGTGGTGTATCCGAAGCCCAGCCAGGTCAGCGACACGGGCGCGGGCTTGCGCGCAAATACCGCGAGCCGGTTGCCCCCGGTGTGGCCGGCCACGTCGATCAGGATGTCGATGCCGTCGGCGCGGATGCGGTCGGCGAGCTGCTGGTCCGTCATGGCGGCCGTCGGCACCCAATGGTCGAAGTAGTTCTTGAACCGCTTCGTGGTGGCGTCTTCCGCCACCAGCTCGGCATAGGCCGTCACTTCGAACGCCGTGCGGTCGTGGTGGGCCAGCAGCGGTTCGATGAAGTAGTTGCCGGAGTGCTGCCGGAAGTCGGGCGATACATAGGCGATCCGGAGCTTGCGCCGCGTGTCGCGTGAATTCGTGTGGGGGCGCCAGGCGCTGCGCAGCGGCGCGCAATGGGTCTGGTCGTAGGCCCGGTAGGCCCGGAACACCTCTTCCGCCGTCGCCGCAGGGGCGTAGTTCATGACGAAGAGCAGGTTGGTGCTGGCCGTCAGCGACTTGGGAGCGTGCGCCACGGCGTCGCGCGCGGCCACGATGGCGTTCTGCACGTCGCCGCTGTCGATCAGGATCTTGGCGAGATTGGTGCGCGCTTTCTGGTGGCCGGCGTCGAGCGCCAGCGCGTTCAGGCAGGCGGTCTTGGCTTCGTCGTAGCGGCGCTCCGTGTTCAGGGCATCGGCCAGGGCGGAATGCGCGTGCGGGTTGTCCGGCGCGAGTTCCACCGCCCGGCGGCCCGCGGTAATGGCTTCGGACGTGCGTTCGAGCTGCGCCAGGCAGGTGGAAAGCACGATGTAGCCCTGGGCATTCAAGGGGGCGATGTCCAGCATGCGCAGCGCGGGCGGCAGGCCTTCTTGCGGGCGGTGCATGTTGCACAGGGCGACGGCCAGGGCTTCCCAGGCGTCGAAGAACCGGGGGGCCAGCTTGGCCAGCGCGCGCGCCAGCGTTTCGGCGTCGCCATAGGATTGCCGCAGCATGGCCTGGTTCAGCCGTTGCGCCTGGTTGAGCATGGCCGGTGACAGCACGAACGGCGGGCCTTCGTCCGGCGACGGGGCATCGAATGCCAGGCGCGCCAGTGCGCTGACGTAGAGCCCGGTGTAGTGCCCACGGCCCTGGCTCGCGTTCAGGCCATCCTCGAGGAGCCTGCGCCACGACCGGGCCGACCCTTCGTGAAGCGCGTAGCGCTTGAGCAGCGAGAGCACTTCCGTCACGGCGTAGGTGGAGGGCCCCGAGGTGCCCGTCTCGTCCACGATGCGCTGCAGCGGCTGTTCATCGGCCAGTTGCCGCAGGACGCCCAGCTGCTGCTCATTGAAGACCAGGTTCAGGGTTTCGTGCCACAGGTTGAAGAGCGGAGCGGACAGGCCGGGCGCGGTGAGGTTCGGAAGCGGGCGGAACGGTTCGTTATCGGCCCGGTCGTAGGGCCCGGGACCCAGGCTGTAGTGCGCCAGGTCGGCCTGCAGCAAGGTCTTGAGCCGGGAATCCAGCGCCCGGCGGAGCTCGGCATCGCCCTTGGGAGCGTCCGGCTGGCGGGCCAGGGTGTCGAGCAGGGTCTGATGAGACACCGTTCCGGGCCAGGCATGGCCGAGCACACCCAGCAGCGCCATCATGCTCCGGTCGGTGGTGGAAAGGCCGCGGCCGGTGTTCGTGACGTAACTGGCGCCGTCTTCCTGCCCATTGGCGCTCAGCCGGACCAGGCCGCTGGCCCACCGGAGGTCGGCCAGGCGTTCCAGGTCGGGAGCCGGCCGGATCTGGACCGCGCGCGCCTCCGGAACCAGCAGGCTCTGCCGGAACCCCCGGCCGGTGGCAAAATCGAGATACTGCTGGCGGACGGCTTTAGCCTGGCCCAGGGTCAGCAGGCTGTGGGACAGCGATACCTTCTGCCCGAACTCCAGGGGCACTTCGCTGAGCGGCATCGCGTCGCCCACATAAGACAGTCCGGCTTCGGCCGCCTTGTTCGCGAATTCGACAAAGTAGGCGGGGGAGCAGGCAAATGCGCGGAATGCGCCGCCGGACGCCAGCCCGCGCTGAAAGCAGGCGGCATTCGCGCCCAATGCCTGGGCGAGCGGGTTCTCCGCGGCCAGTCCTTCGGTGAACAACGTCAGCGCCGCCTGGGCGCTCGCCTTGACCTCCTCGTCGGTGCGGGCGGCGTGCGCATGCAGCAGCATGGCGTCGCGCATGACTTCCAGCGTCTTGGCGCCGGGGTAGACGTGGTGATCCACGTAGAGCAGGCCCAGCGCCGAGAGGGCGCGCCCGCATTGCTGCATCAGGGCAGCGGCCGCCTCGGCCAGCAAATAGCTGTATACGCCGGAAACGATGATGTAGTCGAACGGCCCCAGGTCTTCCGGCAGGGGTTCTCCCGGCTCGGCCAGGCGCAGCGCCACGTTCTCCAGCCGCAGGGCTTTCAGCGACGCGTTGGCCGCCTCGACGTGTTCCGCGCTGGAGTCCAGGCCGACGATCCGGGCGCCAGGGTAGGCCAAGGCGTGGGGCCACAGGCTTGCGCCGGTTCCGCAGCCCACGACCAGCACCTTGGCCGCCTCCAGGGGGGCGGTCGGGATTCCATAGAGATGGGCCGTGGCGCGCAGGTGCCCCGGCGAGAGGCTGGGGGCCGGATGCCCGGGTTCGGCTTGCGCCTGGCGTTGTGTATAGGCCGAATTCGACATGGCTGCATCAGGGGCGGACGTATGCCCGCAAGAAACGATGCTGGCATTCTAAGAACCGGGATCCTTCTTCATTTCCCGAATCAGCGTCGGAATTCCCCTCCAGTTTGAGCGACACCGTTCTCCGGCGGGAGGGAGCGCGCGACATGCCGCACGCCGTGCCCGCGATGCGGGTTGGCGGCTCCGAAGCGGGAGCGTTTCAGCGTCTCGAGGCGGGGGCAGATGCAAAAAACCCGCCGTGAGGGGCGGGTTGTCAGGCCGGAACGGCGCGAAGGACCGTGTCCGGCCTGGTTCGGAAGAAGAGGCGGGGAGCCTCCCTTCCGGCCTTGCCGTCTCTGCGGATTAACGCAGCAGCGACAGCACGGTTTGCGGCACTTGGTTGGCCTGGGCCAGAACCGAGGTGCCAGCCTGTTGCAGGATCTGCGCCTTGGACATGTTCGACACTTCCGTGGCGTAGTCGGCGTCCTGGATACGCGAACGGGCGTTGGACAGGTTGTTGACCACGTTGCTCAGGTTAGCGATGGTGGATTGGAAGCGGTTCTGTACCGCACCCAGCTCACTACGCAGAGCGTCTACACGGGAAAGTGCCGTATCCAACGTTTCCAGGGGATCTTCCGTCGCCATTTCCGATTTAGCAGCTGATTCCGTGATCAGCTTCGTATTGCCAGCTTCGGTTCGCGTGACGTACATCGTATTGGCGTTAGCGGCGGTCCCGTCTTTAACTTCGTCGCCCGCCGCAGTAGCGTGATACGTTGCCCCAGCGAGCTGCAGGGTGGTAGCACTATGCTTACCGCCTTGCAGATCGAGATCAGCAAGTGTTGCTTCACGATTGCTAACGGACGATTGGGTCGTCAGCGAACCGTTGACGGCAGAAGTATAGACGTTCGTGTCTGTTGCGAGGTTCGCGGTTCCCGCATTATCGGTCAGAGTAAAGGTGACTGTCTTGTTATCAATCTTTGCCGTTGCAACGCCGTTATGGGGCCCGGTCTGAGCGGTAGTCACGGTGAATTCCATGCCGTTCAGTTTGAACGTATCACCTGCGGATTTGTTAGTCATTGCCGTACTCAACGAGGTGGCCAACGCACTTGGCCCAGCCGTCGACGAATACGTAGCAGTACCGTTGCTAACATTCGCCGCAGTTACCAAGCTACCGTCCTTAGCACTTACATACAATTGTGCGGTGCCGGCTTTCACAACACCCGTGTCGATATCGACAGTTACAGGATCAGTTACCGGAGTAGCAGCGCCATTGGTAACGGTAAGACCGGTATACGTATGCGTGCCAGTCGCGCCTTGAGCAAGCAGATCGCCCACAGTCGCTTGACGAGCGCCGTCAATGCGGAATTCTTTAAGACCCAGCGACTGAGCGTCGATCTTCTTCAGGTTCACGGAGATCGTCTGATTGTCATTTGCACCAACTTGGATCTTCAGGGCGTTGTCGCTAGCCAGAACTTTCACGCCGTTAAATTGCGTTTGTTCGGAGACACGATTGATCTCAGCCAGACGCTGGCCGATTTCATCCTGGATCGACTTGAGATCGGCAGTAAAGGGGTAACTCTCTTGGAAATCGGAATGCAATCTATCAACAAGCACAGCGCCCTGTGGCGCAGCGCGGCCGTAGCGACGCTGACCGCAACGGCCCTGACCCTGGCCGCTTGCGGCAAGAAACAGGAGGCGGCCCAGGCGGGCAAGCCCCAGGTTACCGTCGTTACCCTGGCTACCCAGCCGGTTTCCCTCAGCACGGAACTGCCGGGCCGCACCTCGGCCTACCGCGTGGCCGAGGTGCGGCCGCAGGTCAACGGCATCATCCAGAAGCGCCTCTTCACCGAGGGCGGCGAGGTCAAGACGGGCCAGCAGCTCTACCAGATCGATCCCGCGCTCTATCAGGCCAGCTTCGACAGCCAGAAGGCCGCGCTGGCCCGCGCGCAGGCGCAGCAGAAAACCGCGGCGCTGCTCGTCGAGCGCTACAAGCCGCTGGTCGCCACGCGCGCGGTCAGCCAGCAGACTTACGACAACGCGGTGGCGGCGCGCGACCAGGCGATGGCCGATGTGCTGTCGGCCAAGGCCGCGCTGGAGACCGCGCGCATCAACCTGGTCTACACCAAGGTGCTGTCGCCCATCGAAGGCATCATCGGGCGTTCCACGGTCACCGAAGGCGCGCTCGTCACCGCCAACCAGAGCGCGGCCCTGGCCACGGTGCAGCAGATCGATCCCATCTACGTGGACGTGACCCAGTCCAGCGTGGAACTGCTGCGCCTGCAGAAGGCGCTGGCCAGCGGGCAGCTCAAGCGCGCCGAGGGCGAGCAGGCGGCCCAGGTGGCGCTGACACTGGAAGACGGCTCGCAGTACCCGGTGCCGGGCAAGCTGCAGTTCTCCGAAGTGACGGTGGACCCGAGCACCGGCTCGGTGCTGCTGCGCGCGGTGTTCCCCAACCCCGAGCACCGGCTGCTGCCCGGCATGTTCGTGCGCGCCCGGCTGGCCGATGGCGTGGACTCCGACAGCCTGCTGGTGCCCCAGCGCGGCGTCACGCGCAACCAGCGCGGCCTGCCCACGGCGCTGGTGGTCAACGCCGACAACAAAGTGGAGCTGCGCGAACTCAAGACCGACCGCGCCATCGGCGACAAATGGCTGGTCACGTCGGCCTGAAGGCCGGCGACAGGGTCATCGTCGAAGGTCTGCAGATGGTGCGGCCCGGCATTGAAGTCGTGGCCAACGAAGCGCAGGCCGCGGCGCCCACGTCCGCGCAATCGCAGGCCGGCGCAGCCGCCGCGAAGCAGCAGTAGTCAGGGAGCCTTGCATGGCAAAGTTTTTTATCGACAGGCCGGTGTTCGCCTGGGTGATCGCGATCGTGCTCATGATGGCCGGCGCGCTTTCCATCCTGCAGTTGCCGGTGTCGCAGTACCCCAACATCGCGCCGCCGGCCATCGGCATCTCGGTGACCTATCCGGGCGCCTCGGCGCAGACCGTGCAGGACACCGTGGTGCAGGTGATCGAGCAGCAGATGAACGGCCTTGACGGGCTGGAATACATCTCCTCGGAAAGCAATTCCGACGGCAGCATGAGCATCACGCTGACGTTCCGCCAGGGCACCAACCCCGACACCGCCCAGGTGCAGGTCCAGAACAAGCTGTCGCTGGCCCAGCCGCTGCTGCCGCAGGAAGTGCAGCAGCAGGGTATCCGCGTCACCAAGGCCACGAAGAACTTCCTCATCGTGGCGGGCTTCGTCTCCACCGACGGCTCCATGACCAAGGAAGACCTGGCCGACTACGTGGCCTCCTACGTCCAGGATCCGATCAGCCGTACGCAGGGCGTGGGCGACTTCCAGCTCTTCGGCTCGCAGTACGCCATGCGCATCTGGCTGGATCCCGACAAGCTGGTCAACTACAACCTGACCACTGTCGACGTGGTCAACGCCATCAAGGAACAGAACGTCCAGGTTTCGTCCGGCCAGCTCGGCGGGCTGCCCGCCGTGCGCGGCCAGCAGCTCAACGCCACCATCATCGGCCCCTCGCGCCTGCAGACGCCCGAGGACTTTGGCCGCATCCTGCTGAAGGTCAACGCCGACGGCTCGCGGGTGCTGCTGGCCGACGTGGCCCGCATCGAGCTGGGCGGCCAGACCTACGCCATCGACAGCTTCTACAACGGCAAGCCGGCTTCGGGCCTGGCGATCAAGCTGGCGCCCGGGGCCAATGCGCTGGACACCGCGCAGAACGTGCGCGACACCATCAACAGCCTGAAGCCGTACTTCCCGCCGGGCATGGACGTGGTCTACCCATACGACACCACGCCCTTCGTGAGCCTGTCCATCGAGGAAGTGTTCAAGACGCTGGTCGAGGCCATCGTCCTGGTCTTCCTGGTGATGTACCTCTTCCTGCAGAACTTCCGCGCCACGCTGATTCCGACGCTGGCCGTGCCGGTGGTGCTGCTCGGCGCCTTCGGCGTGCTGGCGGCCTTCGGCTACTCCATCAACACGCTCACCATGTTCGGCATGGTGCTGGCTATCGGCCTGCTGGTGGACGACGCCATCGTGGTGGTGGAGAACGTGGAGCGCGTGATGGCCGAGGAGGGGCTCACGCCCAAGCAGGCCACGCGCAAGTCCATGACGCAGATCACCGGCGCGCTGATCGGCATCGCCATGGTGCTGGCCGCCGTGTTCGTGCCCATGGCCTTTTTCGGCGGGTCGACCGGGGTGATCTACCGCCAGTTCTCCATCACCATCGTCTCGTCCATGGTGCTGTCCGTGCTGGTGGCCATCGTCTTCACGCCGGCGCTGTGCGCCACGCTGCTCAAGCCTATTCCCAAGGGCCATCACGGCACCAAGCGCGGCTTCTTCGGCTGGTTCAACCGCAAGTTCGAGGCCAGCAGCCACGGCTACGCCAACTCCGTGGCGCGCGGCCTGCACCGCACCAAGCGCCTCATGCTCATCTACGTGGTCATCGTGATCGCCATGGGCTGGATGTTCATGCGCATTCCCACGGCCTTCCTGCCCGACGAAGACCAGGGCATCCTGTTCGCGCAGATCCAGACGCGCCGGGCGCCACGGCGGAGCGCACCAAGCAGGTGATCGACACCGCCACCAAGTACCTGCTCGAAAACGAGAAGGACGCGGTCGCGTCGGTGTTCGCGGTCAACGGCTTCAACTTCGGCGGCCGCGGCCAGAACGCCTCGCTGCTGTTCGTCAAGCTGCGCGACTGGGAAGAGCGCACCGATTCGTCGCTGAAGGCGGCCGCGGTCGCCGCCCGCGCCAACGCCCATTTCCGGCAGACCATCCGCGACGGCATGCTGTTCGTGGTGCCGCCGCCCTCGGTCATGGAGCTGGGCAATGCCAGCGGCTTCGACTTCCAGCTCATGGACCGCGCCGGCGTGGGCCACGAGAAGCTGCTGGCCGCCCGCAACCAGCTGCTGGCCGAGGCGGCGCAGAGCCCGATGCTGGTGGGCGTGCGTCCCAACGGCATCGAAGACGCGCCGCAGTACGAGCTGAACATCGACCGCGAGAAGGCGCGCGCCCTGGGCGTGGCCGTCTCGGACATCGACGCCACGCTGGCCACGGCCTGGGGCTCGTCGTACGTCAACGACTTCATCGACCGCGGCCGCGTCAAGAAGGTGTTCGTGCAGGGCGAGCCGTCCGCGCGCATGCTGCCCGAAGACCTGAACAAGTGGTACGTGCGCAACCAGGAAGGCGGCATGGTGCCGTTCTCGGCCTTCGCCACCGCTAAATGGACCTTCGGTCCGCAGAAGCTCAACCGCTACAACGGCGTGCCGTCGTACAACATCCAGGGCCAGGCGGCGCCCGGCTACAGCTCGGGCGCGGCCATGCAGGAAATGGAGCGCCTGGCGGCCAAGCTGCCGACCGGCGTGGGCTACGAATGGACCGGCCTGTCGTTCGAAGAGCGGCTCTCGGGCGCCCAGGCCCCCGCGCTCTATGCCATCTCGCTGATCGTGGTGTTTCTGTGCCTGGCCGCGCTGTACGAGAGCTGGACCATCCCGTCCGCCGTCATGCTGGTGGTGCCGCTGGGCATCATCGGGGCGCTGGGCGCGACTTTGCTGCGCGGCCTGTCCAACGACGTGTACTTCCAGGTGGGCCTGCTCACGACCATCGGCCTGGCGGCCAAGAACGCCATCCTGATCGTGGAGTTCGCCAAGGAGCACTACGAGCAGGGCGCCAGCCTGACGGAAGCCGCCATCCATGCGGCGCGCCAGCGTCTGCGTCCCATCCTGATGACGTCCATGGCGTTCATTCTGGGCGTGGTGCCGCTGGCCATTTCCTCCGGCGCGGGCTCGGGCAGCCAGAACGCCATCGGCACCGGCGTGATCGGCGGCATGCTGACCGCGACCTTCCTGGCCATCTTCTTCGTGCCCGCCTTCTTCGTCGTGATGCTGCGCGTCTTCAAGGTGCAGCGCCAGAGCGAGCGCGGCGACAAGCACGCGCCCGCCGCCGAGGGTCCGCTGGGCGAGGAAGGACAACCGAAATGAATTACCCGATGAGAACTTTGTTGTCTGTATCCCTGGCGGCGGCCCTGGCGGGCTGCTCGCTGGCTCCGACCTACGAGCGGCCGCAGGCGCCGGTGGACGCGGCCTATCCCTCCGGCCCCGCCTATGCGCAGGCCGAAGGGCAGGGCGCGCCCGGCGTGAATGCCGCCGACATCGGCTGGCGCGACTTCTTCGCCGACCCGCTGCTGCAGCGGCTCATCGAGATATCGCTGGCCAACAACCGCGACCTGCGCGTGGCCGCGCTCAACGTGGAGGCCGCGCGGCGCATGTACCGCATCCAGCGTGCCGACCTCATGCCCAGCGTGGGCGTGGCGGCGCAGGAATCGGCCCAGCGCACGCCGGCCGACCTGTCCTACGGCGGCCAGGCCACCACCAGCCACAGCTACCAGGTGGGCGGGGCGCTGGCGTCCTGGGAGATCGACCTCTTCGGCCGCATCCGCAGCCTGAGCGACAAGGCGCTGGAAACCTACCTCGCGCTGGACGAGACGCGCACCGCCACGCAGCTCAGCCTGATCGCGGAAGTGGCCAACGCCTACCTCACCCTGCGCGCCGACCAGGAACTGCTGCAGCTCACGCGCGAAACGCTCAAGAGCCAGCAGGATTCATACGCGCTCACCAAGCAGAGCTACGACCAGGGCCTGTCCACGGCGCTGGATCTCAGCCAGGCCGAGGTGTCGCTGCGCACGGCCGAGCGCAACCTGTCGCTCTACACCCGCCAGGCCGCGCAGGACCGCAATGCGCTGGTGCTGCTCGCGGGCCAGCCGCTGCCGCCCGACGTGGCGGACGGGCTCGACCGCGCCGCCCGGCTCGACGACGGCATGCTCGCCGCGAACCTGCCCGCCGGCCTGCCGTCGGACCTGCTGGCGCGCCGGCCCGACATCCGCGCCGCCGAGCACCAGCTCAAGGCGGCCAACGCCAACATCGGCGCGCGCGCGCGGCGTCTTCCCCACCATCAGCCTCACCGGTTCGGCCGGCACCGCCAGCGCCAGCCTGGGCGGCCTGTTCGACGCGGGCTCGGGCGCCTGGAGCTTCACGCCCCAGATCACCATGCCCATCTTCGCCGGCGGCTCGCTGCTGGCGGGCCTGGACCTGGCCAAGGTGCAGAAGAACATCCAGGTCGCGCAGTACGAGAAAGCCATCCAGACGGGCTTTCGCGAAGTGGCCGACGCGCTGGCCGGCCGCGGCACCCTGAACCGCCAGATCTTCGCCGAGGAACAGCTCGTGGCCGCCAACCAGCGCTCCTACGATCTTTCCGAGCAGCGTTTCCGGCAGGGCATCGACGACTACCTCAGCGTGCTCGATTCCCAGCGCGCGCTCTACAGCTCGCAGCAGGTGCTGGTGAACACCCGCCTGTCGCGGCTCTCCAACCTCGTCACGCTCTACAAAGTGCTGGGCGGCGGCTGGAGCGAGCGCACCGTCAGGTCCGCGCAGGCCGAAGGCGGCTGACGGGGCAGGGCGGGACGCTCTGCGCGCCCGCCCCGCTCCCGAAGAGGCAAGAAAAA
>NZ_LHSJ01000114.1:0-18758 GCF_001270295.1 Achromobacter sp. DMS1
GGCGGGCCGGGGGCTATCCGCGGCGACGGTTGTCCGGGTGCCGGTCGTAGCGGTTGGGGATGCCGTCGCGGTCGCGGTCCCAGGGCGCGGCGGATACACCCAGCGCCCCTGGGCGCGGCGCCATTCGGGCGCGTGGTACACATAGCCCGGACGCGCCCTGAGCCAGTTGCCGCCTATCCACACATGATGGTTGCCGCGCCATTCCCAGTGGCCCGGCGCCCAGACATAGCCGGCGCGGGGCGGAGGCACGACCTCGACGCGGGGAGGCGGCGGCGCGCGCCGATGCTGATCGACACGGAGGTGTGCGCGGCGGCGGGCATGGCCGCGGCGCCCAGCGACAGGAGAGCCGCGATGCCGCCGGCCATGGCGATTCTGGCGAGTCTGTTCATGTTGGAACCTCTGCGGTAAGCGCCCTGCTTCTGGCGCGGTGAAACCAGTTTGCCGCCGCAACCTTGTCGCAATGGTTACGCGCGCGGCGTAAAAATTTCAGCGCGTTTCGGGTGAAAGCGCACCATATGGGTGCGACGCGGGGGCTCGCGCCGGGCGCGCGGCGGATTGCGCCGCGGCTTCCCCGCGAGAGACAGGCGTGCGCCGCCGGAAAGAGGGCCCGATCGCGCCCCGGCGCGCGCGAAGCGGACTATCATCTTCCACCTATCCCGACTCCGCGCGCCTTGCGCCGCGCGGCCACGCCGAAGCTGGGCCATGCGTTATAGACTTCCTCCCCTGAATACCCTGCGCATCTTCGAAGCCGTGATGCGGCAGGGCTCCATCCGCCAGGCCGCGGGCGAGCTCTGCCTGACGCCGCAGGCGGTAAGCCAGCAGCTCAAGCATCTGGAATCGCACCTGGCGCGGCAGCTTTTTCACCGTGACGTGCGCAGCCTGAAGCCCACGGCGGCGGCGCAGGCGCTCTACCCGCACGTGCGCGACGGGCTGGACCGTTTCGCCGAAGGCGTGCAGGCCCTGCAGGCCGCGCGCGGCCAGCAGCTCTATCTCTATGTCAGCCCGTACTTCGCGACGGAATTCCTGGTGCCGCGGCTGGGGCAGTTCACTGCCTCCATGCCCGAGCTGGATTTCCGCATGGCGGTGGGCGTGGATCTGGTGGAGCTCGACGCCAAGGGCATGGACGCCGCCATCCACTGGGCCTACAGCGCGCCCGCCGGCTATGTGGAAACGCCGCTGCTGGACGACCTGAAAGTGCTGGTGGCCACGCCGGCCCTGCTGGAACGCCTGCCCGTGGATGAGCCGCGCGATCTGCTGAAGCACAGCGTGATTTCCTCGCTGGTGGCCAATACGCTCTGGGAAGACACGCTCGACCTGCTGGGCGTGCAAGAGCGGACCGCGCAGCCCATCATGCGGCTGCACACGCACGCCGCCATGATGGAGGCGGTGCTCGCGGGGCTGGGCGTGGGCTTCATCTCGTATGCCGACGCCGTGCGCAACGTGAAGGCCGGCCGGCTGGCGGCGCCCTTCGGCATGGACCTGCTCAAGCAGTTGCCGCTGGGGCACATTCCGCGCTTCAGCCTGCTGGTCAAGCCGGACCATCCTTACTCGCCGGTGCTGGAACGCTTCCGCCAGTGGCTGCTGGACGACGTGTGCACCGAAGCGGTGGCCGGCTTCGCCTCGAAGTGCCGCCAGGCCCCCATGCCGGAGCCCGGCGGGGGCAGCGTGCGCAGCGCGCCTGAAGGCGCGGCGGCCGCGCCGCTTCAGGGCCGTGCCTCGTCGCCCGGCATGGGCTGGCCGGTGCGGTCGCGGCTGTGGAGCAGGGCCACGATGCCCACCGCCGCGCCCAGCATCAGGTAGTAGGCCGGCATCATGGCATTGCCGGTGCGCTGGATGAGCCAGGCATTGAGCATGGGCGCGGTGCCGGCAAACAGCGCCACCGACACGTTGTAGCTGACCGCCATGCCGGTAAAGCGCACGCGGGTGTCGAACAGCGCCGGCACGGCGGCGAAAATGCAGCCCAGCAGCGCGGCCAGGCACAGGTTGAGCACCAGCAGCGCCGCGACCTTGGCCCCGTAGCCGCCTTCGGCCAGCAGGTGAAAGCACGGCAGCGCCAGGACCAGCACGCCGATGCTGCCCAGCAGCATGGTGGCCTTGCGCGAAATGCGGTCCGCCAGCGCGCCCATGACCGGAATCATGGCAATGAGAAACAGCTGCGGCCCCAGCGACAGGAGGAACCCGTCGGACGCCTTCATGGACAGCGTGCTGATCAGGTAGGTGGGGACGTAGGTCGTGACGGTATAGAGCGTGATGTTGGTCACGATGATGAAGCCGCAGGATTGCAGCAGCTCGGCCCGGTGCGTGGAGAACAGGTGCGCCCAGCCCGAGCGCGGGTGGGAGTCGCGGCTGGCGCGCACGGCCTCGAAGGCCGGGGTTTCTTCCAGGCGGTTGCGGATGTAGAGCCCGATGGCGCCCAGCGGCAGCGCCAGCAGGAACGGCACGCGCCAGGCCCATTGGCCGATCTGCTCGGCGGTGAAGAACGCCGTCAGCACCGTGGTGATGGTGGCGCCGAACGCAAAGCCGCTGATGCAGCCGACTTCGATCCAGCTCGTGATCGCGGTGCGGCGCTTGTCGGCGCAGTATTCGGCCACGAAGATGGCCGCGCCGCTGCCCTCGCCGCCCGCCGAGATGCCTTGCAGCAGGCGCAGCAGCACGAGCAGCACGGGCGCCGCGATGCCGATGCTGTCGTGGCTGGGAATGAGACCGATGGCGAAGGTCGCGATCGCCATCATCAGGATGGTCACGGTGAGCACCTGCTTGCGCCCGTAGCGGTCGCCGATCGGCCCGAAGATGAAGCCGCCGAAGGGCCGCGCGAAGAAGGCGATGGCGAACGCGGCCAGCGAGGCGATGAGCTGGGTGCCGGGCGCGCTGGCCGGAAAGAACACCTTGCCCAGCACGCCGGCCAGATAGCCGTAGACCGAGAACTCGAACCACTCCACGAAACTGCCCACCACCGACGCCAGGACGACGCGGTTGAGCTCCTTCTTGCCGACCTGCCGCACGGCGCCCGCGCCGCGCTCCGGATTGCCGCGGGCGACGGCGGCCGCCCGCGGGGCCGCTGCCCGCACTGCATTGGTATTCATGGATTTCCCCTTGTGATTGATGTTGCGTCCGCCGGGCCGGGCAGGCGGGCGCGCCGGCCCGCATGCCGCCCCGCCCCGCCTACTCGAAGGCATGCGGATAATCCCGCCGCGCCTGCGCTTCGCTGATGTACCCGTAGGCCACATCGCGCCGCACGAGTTCCACCGGCCGCGCCGAGGGATCGCCGTATCCGCCGCCGCCCGGCAGTTCCAGCACCAGCCGCCGGCCCTCCGGAACGAGCTGCGAGCCCTTGGCCTTCATGGCCACGCCATCGTCCATGCCCACCCGGCCGGCCGCGCCGCTGCCGCCGCCCCGGTGGCCGCGGGCCGGATGGTCGACCCGGTCGAACATGGCATTCAGCGTGAACTGGTAGCCGTCGTGGGCGCCTATCTCGATGCGCTGGCCCAGCGCGCCGCGCCACGCGCCCGCCCCGCCGGAGTCTGGCCGCAGCTCCTTGCGCCAGATCACGATGGGACCGATGCTCTCGGTCACCTCGGACGACATGGAATGCACGCCGCTCGGAAAGGCGGTGGCGCTGAGGCCGTCGCTGGATGGCCGCGCGCCGGTGCCGCCGGTATTGAATATGAGCATTTCATGGCGCGACCGGCGGTTCTCCGCGCGCGTGCCCTGGAAACGCATCTGCAGGTTCCACAGCGCGCTGGCGCCTTCGGCCGGGATCAGCTCCGGGCGGCAGGCCTGCAGTGCCCCCAGCACCACGTCCGGGATCAGGTGGCCGAGCACGTGGCGCACGGCCACCGGGTATGGCCTGGGCGCGTTGAGGATGCAGCCTTCGGGCGCGGTGATCTCGAACGGCCGCAGCGACGCCCAGTTGTTCGGGATGTCGGGCGCGATGGCGCACTTGAGCGCGTAGCAGGCATAGGCCTTGGTGTAGGTCAGCGGCACGTTGATGCCGAAGCGGCTGGGGCCCGAGGTTCCGGCGAAATCGGCATACATCGTGCCGTCGCGCGCCTGCACCCGCACGCGCAGGTCGATGGGCCGCTCGTAGCCGTCGACCCGCATCTCGTACCCGTGCAGGCCGCCCGGCAGGGCCGCGATGCGCTCGCGCGTCGCGCGCTCGCTGTGGCTGAAGATGAACTCCGCCAGCTCCTGCAGATCGGTCAGGCCGAACTCATCCATCATGGCTTCCAGGCGGCGGCGGCCGGTTTCGTTGCAGGCCACCAGCGAATGGAAGTCGCCTATCACCTGGTCGCGTTCGCGCACATTGCTGCGCAGGATCCCGATCAGGTCTTCATTGAGCGCGCCCGCCTTGTAGAACTTCATCGGCGGAATGCACAGGCCCTCTTCGTAGACTTCGCCCGCGTCCGGGCCGAAGCCGCGTCCGCCGATGTCCACCACGTGCGCGGTGGACGCGAAGAAGCCGATCAGGCGCGCCGCCGCGCCCTGCCCGCCCGGGCGGAAAACCGGCGTCACCATGGTGATGTCGTGCAGGTGACCGGTGCCCATCCAGGGATCGTTGGTGACCAGCACGTCGCCGGGCGACAGCGCATTGCCGAACCGGCGCACGAAATGCCCCACGGACTCGGCCATGGAGTTCACGTGGCCGGGCGTGCCGGTCACGGCCTGGGCGATCATGCGGCCCTGCGCGTCGAACACGCCGGCCGACAGATCGCCCGCCTCGCGCACACTGGTGCAGAAGGCGGTGCGCACCAGCGTGACGGCCTGCTCCTCGACCACGGCGATCAGCCGGTTCCACATGATTTGTTCGCGGACACGTATGCTTGCGCTCATCTCACGCCCCTTCGTTTTCGTTGCGTTGGACCAGCAGGCAGCCGTCCTGCTGCAGGACAGCCCATAGGCCGGGCTGACATAGGTGGAGGTTTCTTTCTCGGTCACGATCAGCGGCCCCTCCAGCCGCACGCCCACCGGCAGGCTGGCGCGGTCGTGGATGGCGCAGTCCAGGAACTTCCCGGCGCGCGCGTCGAATACCCGTCGCCGGTCGATGGGCGGGCGGCTCTGCCCGGCGTCCGCCGTGCCCGGGTCGCACGCGCATGCGCTCGGGCGCAGCGACCTCGCTGCGCAGCGACAGCGCCCAGCTCACCACCTCCACGTCCAGACCCTCGACCTCGTGCCCGAAAAGCTGGGTGTAGGCCTGCACGAAATTCCGGCGCAGGGCTTCCAGCGCCGCGTCGTCCATGAGGCCGGCGGGCGCGTCCACGGGTATTTCCCAGCCCTGTCCCGCATAGCGCATGTAGGCGCGCAGCTCGCGCAGCGTCTGGCCCCGGTGTCCCGTCTCCCGCAGGAAGCCCGAGACTTCGTCGTTCATGTCGGCAATCATCCGGTTCACGACTTCCGCATCGAAACGGCTCAGGCGCATGACCGCGCTGCGCAGCGATTCATAGCCGAAGGGCGCGCGCAGAAAGCCGATGGCCGAGCCCACGCCCGCGCCCGGCGGCACCAGCAGCCGGTCCATGCCGAGCTTTTCGCATAGCCGGGCGGCATGCAGCGGCGCCGCACCGCCGTAGGCGATCATGGTGAATTCGCTCAGGTCGCGGCCGCTCTCCACGGCATGCATGCGCGCGGCGTTGGACATATTCTCGTCCACCATCTCGGCCACGGCATACGCGGCCTGCACGGCGTCGCCGTCCAGCGGCCCGGCCACATGCCGGCGCAGCGCGGCCTGCGCGGCTCGCCGTCCAGCGTGATGGAGCCGCCCGCGAAACGCCGGGCGTCCAGCTTGGCCAGCACCAGGTCCGCATCGGTGACCGTGGGGCGGTCGCCGCCGCGCCCGTAGCAGGCCGGGCCCGGCTCCGAACCGGCGCTTTCCGGGCCCACGCGCACTTGCCTGAGATCGTCCACGTGCGCGATGGAACCGCCGCCCGCGCCAATCTCCACCATTTCGATCACGGGGATCGAGATGGGCATGCCGCTGCCCTTCTTGAACCGGTAGGTGCGCGCCACCTCGAACGTGCGCGCCGTCTTGGGATGCAGGTCTTCGATGAGGCAGATCTTGGCCGTCGTGCCGCCCATGTCGAAAGAAAGCACGCGGTCCAGCCCGTAGCGCGCCAGCACGTGGCTGGCGTAGATGGCGCCGCCCGCGGGCCCGGACTCCAGCAGGCGCACGGGGAACTCCGCCGCGCTGGCCAGCGACATCAGGCCGCCGCCGGAATGGATCATGTACAGCGGGCAGCACATGCCTTCGGCTTCCAGCGCGTTGGCCAGCCGCCCGAGGTAGGAGGACATCAGCGGCTTCACGTAGGCGTTGGCGCAGACGGTATTGAAGCGCTCGAACTCGCGGATCTGCGGCGAAACCTCGCACGACAGGGAAACCGACACGTCGGGCAGCGCCTGGAGCAGGCGCTCGCGCACCAGCCGTTCGTGCGCCCCGTTGCGATAGCTGTGCATCAGGCCCACCGCCACGCTTTCGAAGCCGCCGGCGCGGATCGACGCGATGATGCGGTCCAGTCCGGCCAGGTCCAGCGGCACCAGCTCCCGCCCGCCCGCATCGAGCCGGCCCGCAAGCGCATAGCGGTCGCAGCGCGGAATGAGCGGAGCGGGCAGCTGGATGGAAAGATCGTATTGCTCGAAGCGGCCCTCGTTGCGCATCTCGATCACGTCGCGAAACCCTTCGCTGGTGATGAACGCGGTGCGGGCGCCGCGCCGTTCGATGAGCGCGTTGGTGGCCAGGGTGGTGCCGTGCACGATGGAACGGATCGCCGAAGGCGCGATGCCGGCCTCGCGCGCGGCCAGCTTCAGGCCCTGCACGATGGCCCTCTCGGGTTTCCCGTAATCGGTGAGCACCTTGGCGGTGTACAGCCGCCCTTCATGTTCCAGGGCGACGTCGGTGAACGTGCCGCCGATGTCCACCCCTGCCCTGCATGCGGTTTGCGTATCTTTCATGGTCTGCCGTGTGACGATGATTCGGACGCGGCGGACCCGGAAGAACCGGACGCGCCGCCGTATGCCGCGCCATCATGGGCTGAGCACAAGAACGATGACAAACAAGAAATTGCGGGGTCCAGGACAAGCTGCGCTGTGCCCGCAAATACCCGGATAGGGTTTACCCATGGCCGCCTGCCGGCGCGGGACGGGAGGGCCTTATGCGTCCCCATTGCAAATACGTTACTCTTTCCGTTTAGCCCCAAGAAGGAGCCTCTCATGGCACAAGCCACTGCCCGCCACATCCTCGTGTCCACCGAGGAAAAGGCCAACGAACTGAAAACCGCCATCGAGAACGGCGCGGATTTCGCCCAACTGGCGAAGGAAAATTCGAGCTGCCCGTCCAGCCGCGACGGCGGCAACCTGGGCTCGTTCGGCCGTGGCCAGATGGTCAGGGAATTCGACGAAGTCGTGTTCACCGCCCCGGTCGGCAAAGTCCAGGGCCCGGTGAAGACCCAGTTCGGCTACCACCTGGTCGAAGTGACCAGCCGCAAGGACTGATCCGGCATCGCGTGCGCCCGGCCTGCGCCGGGCGGCACGGAAAAGCCCCGCCATGCGCATACCGCGCGCGGCGGGGTTTTCTTTGCGCGCCAGGCGCGCGCCTGGGCGGCTCGCGCAGGCACTCGGAGAAAGCGGCAAGCGCGGGGCTGTCGCGGCGGCGCGAAGCGGAAAGGGCCACGGCATTCCTGGCGATGGGGAAGATGCGCCGATTGCAGGGGAGGCCCGCGGGATCGGCCCCGGGGCCCGCCGCCCTTCGCTGCGCCGCAACACCGGAATCCCTATCAATTGATAATTTCTCTTCAGCTGACAGGGCCGGCGGGCTGCGACAGAATGAGCCACGCCCGGAGGAGACGACCTGGGCCCAGACCGCGATATCTACAACCACACAGGCGCGCCGCGCGCCCCAGGCCCATGAAGACACCCCGCAACAAGGTCATCATCACCTGCGCCATCACGGGTTCGGTGCATACCCCGTCGATGTCGCCCTATCTGCCCGTCACGCCGGAAGAGATCGCGCAGTCCGCGCTGGATGCCGCCGAGGCCGGCGCGGCCATCGTGCATCTGCATGCGCGCCAGCCCGGGAACGGCCGGCCCACCCAGGACCCGGCGATCTACGAACGCTTCCTGCCGCGCATCAAGGATGCCTCGGACGTGGTGGTCAACATCACCACGGGCGGATCTCCCGTGCTGCCGGTGAGCGAGCGGCTGCAGCCCGCCGCACGCTTCCAGCCGGAAGTGGCCTCGCTGAACATGGGCTCCATGAATTTCGGCATGTACGAGCTGCTGGAACGCTTCAAGGAGTTCCGACACGACTGGGAACGCCCATACCTGGAAGGCAGCGCCGACCTCATCTTCCGCAATACGTTCAAGGACATCGCGCACATCCTGGCCGCCTGCGCCGACAACGGCACCCGCTTCGAGATCGAGTGCTACGACATCGGCCATCTCTACACGGCCGCGCATTTCGTGGACCGCGGCCTGCTCGAGCCGCCGTTCCTGATCCAGTCGGTGTTCGGCATCCGGGGCGGCATCGGCACGCACCCGGAAGACGTGATGGCAATGAAGCGCACGGCCGACCGCCTGTTCGGCGACGCCTATGTCTGGTCGGTGCTGGCGGCCGGACGCAAGCAGACGCCGCTGGCCACCATGGCCGCCACCATGGGCGGCAACGTGCGCGTGGGGCTGGAGGACTCGCTGTGGGACGGCCCGGGCGAGCTGGCCCGCTCCAATGCCGACCAGGTGCGCCGCATCCGCGGCATTCTCGACGGCCTCTCGCTGCAGCCCGCCACGCCGGACGAGGCCCGGCAGATTCTCTCGCTCAAGGGACGCGACAACGTCGCCTTCTAGGGCGCGTTGACGCGTCCCGGTCGGCGCCGCCACGCGCATTCACAATAAAACCAGGGAGACAGACAAATGAAAAACACACTGACCGCCGCCGCGCTCGCCATGCTGCTGGGAACCGCCACGACGCCCGGGCCGACGACGGCGTGATCCGCATCGGCTTCATTACCGACATGTCGGGCCTGTCGGCCGACGCCGACGGCCCGGGAGGCGCCGAGGCCATCAAGATGGCGGTGGCGGACGCGGGCGCCTGGCGGCCGGCAAGCGCGTGGAAGTGCTGGTGGCCGACCACCAGAACCGCGCCGACATCGCCTCGTCGCGCGCCCGCGAATGGCTGGACCAGAAAGGCGTGAACATGCTGATCGCGGGCGCCAATTCGGCGGCCGCGCTGGCCATGGCCAAGGTGGCCCACGAGAAGAAGACCCCGTTCTTCGTGGTGAGCGCCGGGGCCTCCGAACTCACCAACGCCCAGTGCACGCCCTACACGGTGCACTACGCCTACGACACGGTGTCGCTGTCGCGCGGCACGGCCACGGCCATGGTGAAGGAAGGCCACAAAGACTGGTTCTTCCTGACCGTGGACCACGCCTTCGGGCACGCGCTCGAGCGCGACGCCGCCAAAGTGGTGACGGCCAATGGCGGCACGGTGAAAGGCCGGGTGCGCCATCCGCTCAACGCCTCGGATTTCTCGTCCTTCATCCTGCAGGCGCAGCCTCCGGCGCCACGGTGCTCGGGCTGGCGAACTCGGCCAGCGACACCAGCAACGCCGTGAAGGCGGCCGGCGAGTTCGGGCTCACCCCGCAGATGAAGCTGGCCGGCCTGCTGGTGCTGCTGACCGACATACACGCGCTGGGCCTGCCGGCCGCGCAAGGCATGTATCTCACCACGGCCTGGTATTGGGACCAGGACGACGCCTCGCGGCAATGGGCGGCCCGCTTCGAACAGGTCATGAAGAAAAAGCCCACCATGCTGCAGGCGGCCGACTATTCCGCCGCTTCCACCTATCTGAAAGCGGTGGCGGCCACCGGCGGCACCGATGGCGACGCCATCATGAAATGGCTGCGCGCCAATCCCGTCAACGACTTTTTCGTGCAGGGCGGCAAGCTGCGCGCCGACGGCCTGCTGGTGCACGACATGTACCTCATGCAGGTCAAGAAGCCGTCCGAATCCAAGGGCCCGTGGGACTACTACAAGCTGGTTTCCCGCGTGCCGGGCGACCAGATCTACACCTCGCCTTCCGAGTCCGCCTGCCCCCTGATGAAGCCCTGACGCGATGAATACGAACCCTCAGCCGGATGCCCTGCCGGTGGATTTCCAGGGCAAGCGGGTCATCGTGACCGCCGGCGCGGCCGGGATCGGCGCGGCACTGGCCGGCGCCTTCGCCGCGCGCGCGCGCGCGTGCACATCTGCGACGTGGACGAGGCCGCGCTGGCGGCCTGCCCGCATCCCTGGATGCGGGCGACGTGCGCAGCCGCGCACAGATAGACGCCTACATGCGCGCCGCGCTGGACCACCTCGGCGGGCTGGACGTGCTGGTGAACAACGCCGGCATCGCCGGCCCCACCGCGGGCATCGCCGAACTCGATCCGGACGAGCTGGCCGACACGCTGGACATCAACCTGGCCGCGCAGTTCCACACGCTGCGGCACGCCGTGCCCGCGCTGCGCACGGCCGGAGGCGGCAGCATCATCAACATCAGCTCGGTGGCCGGGCGCATGGGCATTCCCATGCGCACGCCGTATGCCGCCACCAAATGGGGCGTGGTGGGCCTGACCCGCTCGCTGTCCATCGAACTGGGCGGCTACGGCATCCGCGTCAACGCGCTGCTGCCGGGCCTGGTGGCGGGGCGCGCATCGAGCGCGATCGCGCGCGCGCGCGCAACATGGGCATCAGCGTGGAAGAGGAAACGCGGCTGGAGCTGGCGGGCGTGAGCCTGGGCCGCTTCGTGCAGCCGGCCGACATCGCCAACATGGCGCTGTTTCTCGCCAGCCCGTTCGGCGCCATGGTAAGCGGCCAGGCCATCAGCATCGACGGCGACCTGCAATCGCTGCCCTGGCAGCCGCCCGCCGGCTGAGCCGCGCGGGTCAGTCCAGCAGTTCGATGGCGTCGCGGAACGGGCCCGCGCGGCGGGCCTGCGCCTCGGCGCGCAACACCTCCAGCATGCGGGCCTGCAACTGCGGATTGGCGGACTCCTTGCGCGAGATGAGCAGGAAGTCGAACCACTGCCGCTCCGCCAGCGGCACGGCCACCAGGTCCGGGTACAGCGCGACGATGTCGCAGGCCGATACGGCGTTGACCAGCGTGACGCCGCGAAAGGCGTGCACCATGCCCGGCAGCAGCAGCATGTGGCCCTGCATGGCCGAGCGCAGGCGCGCGGACTCGCCCGTGTCGCCCTGGGCCACCACATAGTCGGACCACAACGGCCGGACGAAGGTATCGGCCGGGATGTCGCCTACGGCCACGCACTCGCGCCGCGCCAGCGGGTGCTCGCGATGCGCCAGCGCTACGATGTAGGCGCGGGCGTAGGGCCGCACGCTCAGGCGCGCGCTGTCGCTGCCGACCGCGCCCACCCCGAAATCGGCGCGCATCGTTTCCACGGCGCTGACCAGCTGCACCGACGACTCGGTGTCGAGCGAGAACGGGCGCGCGCCATGCTCGCGCACATAGCGCCGCATGGCGTCGGGCGCATACTTCATGGCCAGCGCGGGCGACACCGACACGCGCAGGTTCTGGCCGCCGAACTGCTGGATGCTGTGCAGCGCCTCGTCGATGCGCACCAGCTCGTCCAGCACGGCCCTGGCCTCGCCGTGCAGGTAGAGGCCGGCCTCGGTGGGACGCAGGGTCTTGTTGGAACGGTCGAAGAGCTGCACGCCCGTGGCGCTCTCCAGCCGCGAGATCGCGTGGCTCACAGCCGGCTGGGTCAGGTGCAGGACCTGCGCCGCCTGCCGCGCGGAACCCGTAGACACCACGGCGGAGAAGATGCGCAGATCGTGGATATTGAAGTTCCGCTTCATACGGCCTCGACGCCTGCCACGTGCCGGCGCCCCGTCAAAGACGCAGCGCCGCGTCGCTCTGCGCGCCCACCGCGCGCGAGAGATAGTCGTTGCCCAGGGTGGCGCGATTGCCGCGCAGCGGGCGGGCGTCGCCGGCCAGGGCCTGGCGGCGGGCGTCGATGGCTGCCTGGCCCTGCTGCATGCCCTGGGTCATGGCGCGCCGCAGGCCGGGATGCAGCCGCTGCGGGTCGATGGGTTCTCCCGGCCGGATGCCGATGCTGGCGAAACGCTCGCGCGCCCACGCCTCGGTATGGATCTCTGGCGCGAATTGCAGCAGGAAGGCCAACTGGTCGTAGAAGCGCAGCGAGGTGCGCGCCTCGGTTTCGTCGAGCGGCCTGGGCCAGGAAACGTCCGACGCGGGCGCCGGCGCGGGCCGCCCGAGATAGGCGGAAAGCGGCTGGACNCACGGCGCCGCCGCCTCGCTGCCCCCGCCCCCGGCCGCGCCCGACATGGGCTTTCTGCACTTTGTCGCCCAGAGCGACTTCGTCGGCAAGACGCTCTTCGTCATCCTGATCCTGATGTCGCTCGTCACCTGGTATCTCATCGTGGTGAAGGCGGTCAGCAACATCAGCATGCGCAAGCGCTCGGCGGATTTCCTGAACAAGTTCTGGAACGCCAGCTCGCTGGAGCAGGTCGAGAACGAAATCGTCACGCACGGCGCGCGCGATCCCTTCTCGCACCTCGCCAGCCACGCCATGCATGCCCAGCAGCACCACAACAAGTTCGGCGCCACCAAGCTGGAGGAATCGGGCTCGAGCTCCGATTTCGTCACGCGCACCATGCGCAAGGTCATCGACGAAGAAACGGCCAAGCTCGAAAACGGCCTGACCGTGCTGGCCTCGGTGGGCTCCACCGCGCCGTTCGTCGGCCTGTTCGGCACGGTGTGGGGCGTGTACCACGCGCTCGTGGGCATCGGCCTGTCCGATGGCGTCACTATCAACCGCATCGCCGGGCCCGCCATCTTGATGGCCTCGGCGCCTCCCGGGCCGTCGGCGTCGGCCGACAGGCCCGACATGTCGGTAATGAAGCCGATGCGGATCACGCCGTCGTCGCCCGGGCCGTCGTGGCGGTTCCCAGCAGCATGGCGAGCGCGGCGGCGGTCAGTGTGTTTTTCATTTGTCTGTCTCCCTGGTTTTATTGTGAATGCGCGTGGCGGCGCCGACCGGGACGCGTCAACGCGCCCTAGAAGGCGACGTTGTCGCGTCCCTTGAGCGAGAGAATCTGCCGGGCCTCGTCCGGCGTGGCGGGCTGCAGCGAGAGGCCGTCGAGAATGCCGCGGATGCGGCGCACCTGGTCGGCATTGGAGCGGGCCAGCTCGCCCGGGCCGTCCCACAGCGAGTCCTCCAGCCCCACGCGCACGTTGCCGCCCATGGTGGCGGCCATGGTGGCCAGCGGCGTCTGCTTGCGTCCGGCCGCCAGCACCGACCAGACATAGGCGTCGCCGAACAGGCGGTCGGCCGTGCGCTTCATTGCCATCACGTCTTCCGGGTGCGTGCCGATGCCGCCCCGGATGCCGAACACCGACTGGATCAGGAACGGCGGCTCGAGCAGGCCGCGGTCCACGAAATGCGCGGCCGTGTAGAGATGGCCGATGTCGTAGCACTCGATCTCGAAGCGGGTGCCGTTGTCGGCGCAGGCGGCCAGGATGTGCGCGATGTCCTTGAACGTATTGCGGAAGATGAGGTCGGCGCTGCCTTCCAGGTATGGGCGTTCCCAGTCGTGTCGGAACTCCTTGAAGCGTTCCAGCAGCTCGTACATGCCGAAATTCATGGAGCCCATGTTCAGCGAGGCCACTTCCGGCTGGAAGCGTGCGGCGGGCTGCAGCCGCTCGCTCACCGGCAGCACGGGAGATCCGCCCGTGGTGATGTTGACCACCACGTCCGAGGCATCCTTGATGCGCGGCAGGAAGCGTTCGTAGATCGCCGGGTCCTGGGTGGGCCGGCCGTTCCCGGGCTGGCGCGCATGCAGATGCACGATGGCCGCGCCGGCCTCGGCGGCATCCAGCGCGGACTGCGCGATCTCTTCCGGCGTGACGGGCAGATAGGGCGACATCGACGGGGTATGCACCGAACCCGTGATGGCGCAGGTGATGATGACCTTGTTGCGGGGTGTCTTCATGGGCCTGGGGCGCGCGGCGCGCCTGTGTGGTTGTAGATATCGCGGTCTGGGCCCAGGTCGTCTCCTCCGGGCGTGGCTCATTCTGTCGCAGCCCGCCGGCCCTGTCAGCTGAAGAGAAATTATCAATTGATAGGGATTCCGGTGTTGCGGCGCAGCGAAGGGCGGCGGGCCCCGGGGCCGATCCCGCGGGCCTCCCCTGCAATCGGCGCATCTTCCCCATCGCCAGGAATGCCGTGGCCCTTTCCGCTTCGCGCCGCCGCGACAGCCCCGCGCTTGCCGCTTTCTCCGAGTGCCTGCGCGAGGCCGCCCAGGCGCGCGCCTGGCGCGCAAAGAAAACCCCGCCGCGCGCGGTATGCGCATGGCGGGGCTTTTCCGTGCCGCCCGGCGCAGGCCGGGCGCACGCGATGCCGGATCAGTCCTTGCGGCTGGTCACTTCGACCAGGTGGTAGCCGAACTGGGTCTTCACCGGGCCCTGGACTTTGCCGACCGGGGCGGTGAACACGACTTCGTCGAATTCCCTGACCATCTGGCCACGGCCGAACGAGCCCAGGTTGCCGCCGTCGCGGCTGGACGGGCAGCTCGAATTTTCCTTCGCCAGTTGGGCGAAATCCGCGCCGTTCTCGATGGCGGTTTTCAGTTCGTTGGCCTTTTCCTCGGTGGACACGAGGATGTGGCGGGCAGTGGCTTGTGCCATGAGAGGCTCCTTCTTGGGGCTAAACGGAAAGAGTAACGTATTTGCAATGGGGACGCATAAGGCCCTCCCGTCCCGCGCCGGCAGGCGGCCATGGGTAAACCCTATCCGGGTATTTGCGGGCACAGCGCAGCTTGTCCTGGACCCCGCAATTTCTTGTTTGTCATCGTTCTTGTGCTCAGCCCATGATGGCGCGGCATACGGCGGCGCGTCCGGTTCTTCCGGGTCCGCCGCCGGTCCGAATCATCGTCACACGGCAGACCATGAAAGATACGCAAACCGCATGCAGGGCAGGGGTGGACATCGGCGGCACGTTCACCGACGTCGCCCTGGAACATGAAGGGCGGCTGTACACCGCCAAGGTGCTCACCGATTACGGGAAACCCGAGAGGGCCATCGTGCAGGGCCTGAAGCTGGCCGCGCGCGAGGCCGGCATCGCGCCTTCGGCGATCCGTTCCATCGTGCACGGCACCACCCTGGCCACCAACGCGCTCATCGAACGGCGCGGCGCCCGCACCGCGTTCATCACCAGCGAAGGGTTTCGCGACGTGATCGAGATGCGCAACGAGGGCCGCTTCGAGCAATACGATCTTTCCATCCAGCTGCCCGCTCCGCTCATTCCGCGCTGCGACCGCTATGCGCTTGCGGGCCGGCTCGATGCGGGCGGGCGGGAGCTGGTGCCGCTGGACCTGGCCGGACTGGACCGCATCATCGCGTCGATCCGCGCCGGCGGCTTCGAAAGCGTGGCGGTGGGCCTGATGCACAGCTATCGCAACGGGGCGCACGAACGGCTGGTGCGCGAGCGCCTGCTCCAGGCGCTGCCCGACGTGTCGGTTTCCCTGTCGTGCGAGGTTTCGCCGCAGATCCGCGAGTTCGAGCGCTTCAATACCGTCTGCGCCAACGCCTACGTGAAGCCGCTGATGTCCTCCTACCTCGGGCGGCTGGCCAACGCGCTGGAAGCCGAAGGCATGTGCTGCCCGCTGTACATGATCCATTCCGGCGGCGGCCTGATGTCGCTGGCCAGCGCGGCGGAGTTCCCCGTGCGCCTGCTGGAGTCCGGGCCCGCGGGCGGCGCCATCTACGCCAGCCACGTGGCGGCGCGCTACGGGCTGGACCGCGTGCTTTCTTTCGACATGGGCGGCACGACGGCCAAGATCTGCCTCATCGAAGACCTGCATCCCAAGACGGCGCGCACGTTCGAGGTGGCGCGCACCTACCGGTTCAAGAAGGGCAGCGGCATGCCCATCTCGATCCCCGTGATCGAAATGGTGGAGATTGGCGCGGGCGGCGGTTCCATCGCGCACGTGGACGATCTCAGGCAAGTGCGCGTGGGCCCGGAAAGCGCCGGTTCGGAGCCGGGCCCGGCCTGCTACGGGCGCGGCGGCGACCGCCCCACGGTCACCGATGCGGACCTGGTGCTGGCCAAGCTGGACGCCCGGCGTTTCGCGGGCGGCTCCATCACGCTGGACGCCGAAGCCGCGCAGGCCGCGCTGCGCCGGCATGTGGCCGGGCCGCTGGACGGCGACGCCGTGCAGGCCGCGTATGCCGTGGCCGAGATGGTGGACGAGAATATGTCCAACGCCGCGCGCATGCATGCCGTGGAGAGCGGCCGCGACCTGAGCGAATTCACCATGATCGCCTACGGCGGTGCGGCGCCGCTGCATGCCGCCCGGCTATGCGAAAAGCTCGGCATGGACCGGCTGCTGGTGCCGCCGGGCGCGGGCGTGGGCTCGGCCATCGGCTTTCTGCGCGCGCCCTTCGGCTATGAATCGCTGCGCAGCGCGGTCATGCGCCTGAGCCGTTTCGATGCGGAAGTCGTGAACCGGATGATTGCCGACATGAACGACGAAGTCTCGGGCTTCCTGCGGGAGACGGGACACCGGGGCCAGACGCTGCGCGAGCTGCGCGCCTACATGCGCTATGCGGGACAGGGCTGGGAAATACCCGTGGACGCGCCCGCCGGCCTCATGGACGACGCGGCGCTGGAAGCCCTGCGCCGGAATTTCGTGCAGGCCTACACCCAGCTTTTCGGGCACGAGGTCGAGGGTCTGGACGTGGAGGTGGTGAGCTGGGCGCTGTCGCTGCGCAGCGAGGTCGCTGCGCCCGAGCGCATGCGCGCCGACCCGGGCACGGCGGACGCCGGGCAGAGCCGCCCGCCCATCGACCGGCGACGGGTATTCGACGCGCGCGCCGGGAAGTTCCTGGACTGCGCCATCCACGACCGCGCCAGCCTGCCGGTGGGCGTGCGGCTGGAGGGGCCGCTGATCGTGACCGAGAAAGAAACCTCCACCTATGTCAGCCCGGCCTATGGGCTGGTCCTGCAGCAGGACGGCTGCCTGCTGGTCCAACGCAACGAAAACGAAGGGGCGTGAGATGAGCGCAAGCATACGTGTCCGCGAACAAATCATGTGGAACCGGCTGATCGCCGTGGTCGAGGAGCAGGCCGTCACGCTGGTGCGCACCGCCTTCTGCACCAGTGTGCGCGAGGCGGGCGATCTGTCGGCCGGCGTGTTCGACGCGCAGGGCCGCATGATCGCCCAGGCCGTGACCGGCACGCCCGGCCACGTGAACTCCATGGCCGAGTCCGTGGGGCATTTCGTGCGCCGGTTCGGCAATGCGCTGTCGCCCGGCGACGTGCTGGTCACCAACGATCCCTGGATGGGCACCGGTCACCTGCACGACATCACCATGGTGACGCCGGTTTTCCGCCCGGGCGGGCAGGGCGCGGCGGCGCGCCTGATCGGCTTCTTCGCGTCCACCGCGCACGTGGTGGACATCGGCGGACGCGGCTTCGGCCCGGACGCGGGCGAAGTCTACGAAGAGGGCCTGTGCATTCCGCCGATGAAGTTCTACAAGGCGGGCGCGCTCAATGAAGACCTGATCGGGATCCTGCGCAGCAATGTGCGCGAACGCGACCAGGTGATAGGCGACTTCCATTCGCTGGTGGCCTGCAACGAAACCGGCCGCCGCCGCCTGGAAGCCATGATGGATGAGTTCGGCCTGACCGATCTGCAGGAGCTGGCGGAGTTCATCTTCAGCCACAGCGAGCGCGCGACGCGCGAGCGCATCGCGGCCCTGCCGGGCGGCCTGCACGGGTACGAGATGCGGGTCGACGGCTACGAGCGGCCCATCGACCTGCGCGTGCGGGTGCAGGCGCGCGACGGCACGATGTATGCCGATTTCGCCGGAACCTCGGGCCCCAGCCGCTTCGGCATCAACGTGCCGCTGACCTACACCAAGGCCTATGCCTGCTACGCGCTCAAGTGCGCCATCGCGCCCGACATCCCGAACAACTGGGCGTCGCTGCGGCCGTTCGAGATCACCGCGCCCGAAGGCTGCATCCTCAACGCGCCCAGGCCATACCCGGTGGCCGTGCGCCACGTGCTCGGCCACCTGATCCCGGACGTGGTGCTGGGGGCACTGCAGGCCTGCCGCCCGGAGCTGATCCCGGCCGAAGGCGCCAGCGCGCTGTGGAACCTGCAGATGCGTTTCCAGGGCACGCGCGCGGAGAACCGCCGGTCGCGCCATGAAATGCTCATATTCAATACCGGCGGCACCGGCGCGCGGCCATCCAGCGACGGCCTCAGCGCCACCGCCTTTCCGAGCGGCGTGCATTCCATGTCGTCCGAGGTGACCGAGAGCATCGGTCCCATCGTGATCTGGCGCAAGGAGCTGCGGCCAGACTCCGGCGGGGCGGGCGCGTGGCGCGGCGGGCTGGGCCAGCGCATCGAGATAGGCGCCCACGACGGCTACCAGTTCACGCTGAATGCCATGTTCGACCGGGTCGACCATCCGGCCCGCGGCCACCGGGGCGGCGGCAGCGGCGCGGCCGGCCGGGTGGGCATGGACGATGGCGTGGCCATGAAGGCCAAGGGCTCGCAGCTCGTTCCGGAGGGCCGGCGGCTGGTGCTGGAACTGCCGGGCGGCGGCGGATACGGCGATCCCTCGGCGCGGCCGGTGGAACTCGTGCGGCGCGATGTGGCCTACGGGTACATCAGCGAAGCGCAGGCGCGGCGGGATTATCCGCATGCCTTCGAGTAGCGGGGCGGGGCGGCATGCGGGCCGGCGCGCCCGCC
>NZ_LHSJ01000115.1:0-12272 GCF_001270295.1 Achromobacter sp. DMS1
CCGCGACGCCCTGGCGCTGGCCGCCAGCGCCGCTTGCGGCCTGCGTGAATTCGTCAACGCCGGCACCGAAGAATACCCGCTGCATGCCGGCTTCGCAGCGCGCAACGGCATCAGCGCGGCCGCCTTGCGCCCGTGCCGGAACTGCGGCGGCCCCCGGCAGCCTCGAAGGCGACGCGGGTTTCTTTCGCAGCTACGGCCGGCCCGATGGATGTTATGGCCGGCGCGTGGCCGATCGCCTGGGCGACGAGTTCGAATTCAGGCAGATCACGTACAAACCCTATCCCACGTGCCAGTTCCACCGCGCCGTGGTCAGCGGCGTGCTGGCGCTGCGCCGGCAGGCGCCGCGGGCATCGCTGCGCCGCCTGACCATACACATGCATCCGTTCGAAGCCGATTTCATCGGCGTGCGCCATGCCGGACCCTTCCGGCGGTTTTCGCAGACCTTCATGAGCGCGCCTTTCTGCGCGGCGCTGGCCTGGGTGGACGGGTGCGTGGGCTACGAGGGCATGCACCGCTACGACGATACGCGGGTACTGGAGCTGGCTGCCCGCATCGACGTGGTGTCGGACCCAGGCATCGAGCGCTACCGGCCCAGACTCGTCGCCATGGATGACCATGGCGTGGCGCGGGAGTGGGCAGAGCAGGGCGGCAGCGAGGCTTATCTGCTGACCTGGCATGCGGCGGTCGACATGTCGGGCGCCCTGTGCGAGGAGGTCGGCGTGCCGGCGCCGGCGGCACAGGCGCTGGCCGACGCCGCGGACGCGCTGGCCCGGGCGCCGTCCGCGTCGGCGCTGCTGGCGGGCGGCCGCAACGGCCATCGCGCTGGGCGCGCCGCGACGGTCCAGTCCGGGCATGCGAGCCGCCCGGACACCCGGACCCGCCATGACCGGGTCCGGCACACCACCAGGGAGACAATCAATCATGCACAAGAGAATGAAAAACTTCGCCGCGGGCCCGGCAGGATGGGCCGCCGCGTTGATGGCGGCGGCGCTATGCGCCGCCGCGCCCGCCCAGGCGCAGGATAAGTATCCTTCCCGCGCCATCACCATCATCGTTCCCACCGCCCCGGGCGGCAGCACCGATACGGTGATCCGGCAACTGGCCGAGATCACTGGCGGCCTGATCAAGCAGCATTTCGTCATCCTCAACCGTCCGGGCGCCGGAGGCATCATCGGGACGACCGCGATCACGCGCGCCGAGCCGGACGGCTACACGCTCGGCGGCATATGGAATGCGCCGCTGACCATGACGCCGCATATCCTGAAGGCGCAGTATTCGCCGTCGGACTACGTGGCCGTATCGCTATCGGACTCGGCGCCCATCGTCCTGTGCGCGAAAGCGAACTTCCCCGCCAATTCCGGCCGGGAATTCGTCGAGTACGCCAGGAAGAACCCCGACAAGCTCACTTATGGCACCGACGGCGTCGGGGCAACCATCCAGTTGGCCTCGGAGCGCATCTTCACCCGCCTGCACATCAAGCTGCGTTCGGTGCCGTTCGCCGGCGCCGGCCAGACCTTGCAGAGTTTCCTGGCCAACCAGATCGACATCTACGGGGGATCGATCGCGCCCATTCTTCCCTATGTGAAAGACAAGAGCGTGAAATGTCTCATCGTGAGTTCGGTGGGCAGGGTGGCCGCGCTGCCGCGGGCCGCCAGCCTGACCGACCTCGGCATTCCCGAAGAGCAGACGCTGCTCTGGCACGGCATCATCGCGCCCAAGGGCGTTCCCGCCGATCGCCTGGCGCTGCTGGAGAACGCCTTCCGCAAAGCGGCGCAGACGCCGCAATTCAAGGCGTTCCTGGCCAGCCAGAGCATCAACGTGGAAGGCACTTCGGCCCGGGAGATGCGCAAGATCATGGACGACGAGTACGCCGCGATGGCAGGCATCGCGAAATCGCTCGGGCTGGTCAAGTAGGTTCAACGGAAGGAGACAGGGCAATGAAACGAACGACGCAATTGCGCCGCATACTGGAGCAGGGCGGGCCGGGCACGGTGCCCGGCGCCACCGACTGCTTCACGGCCAGGCTGATCGAGCAGGCCGGCTTCCCCGCGGTCTACGTGACCGGCGGCGGAACGGCAAACACGTATCTGGGCGCGCCCGATATCGGACTGGTGACACTCAACGAACTGGCCGGCCTGGTCGAACGCATCGCCGACGCCGTATCGATCCCGGTCATTGCCGACTGCGACACCGGGTTCGGCGGCGTGGCAAACGTCCGGCGCACCATCCGCGCGTACGAACGCGCCGGGGCGGCCGGCCTGCACATCGAAGACCAGATCTTTCCCAAGCGCTGCGGGCATTTCGAAGGCAAGACCGTGGTGCCGGCGCGGGACATGTGTTATCGGCTGCAAGCGGCCCTGGACGCGCGGACCGACCCCGACTTCCTGATCATCGCCCGCACCGACGCGCGCGCCGTGGAAGGCTTCGACGCGGCGCTCGAACGCGCCCGCCTGTACCGGGACATAGGCGCGGACGCCATCTTCGTCGAGCAGCCCCGCAGCGTGGAAGAATTGCGGCGGATCGGGCAGGCATTTCCCGGCGAAGTGCTGGTGGCCAATATGGTCGAGCGCAGCAAGACGCCCCTGCTGCCCACGGCGGAGCTGGCCGCGATGGGGTTCCGCATCATCTTGTACGCCAACGCCGCGCTGTACCTGGGCGCCCACGCCATCCGGGAAGGGTTGGCGGTATTGCGTTCGGCCGGCACCACCGAGAGCCTGCTAGACCGGATGATGACTTTCGGCGAACGCCAGCAGCTCGTCGGCCTGGACCGCGCCGACGCCTATGAGCGCGACCTGGCGGCGCGGGTGGACCGGCGCGCGCCTGCTCCAAACGGACAGTGAGCGCCAGCCGCGCGCCGCATTTCGAGCATTCGAGACAGAAAGGAGACGACATGGCTATCCAAAGAGCGCGCCTTCGTCAATTGATCGAGGCTCCCGGCCTGCTGGCCCTGCCGGGGGTTTTCGACGGTTTTTCCACCCGGCTGGTGGAACATGCCGGCTTCGAGGCCGCCTTCATCACGGGCAGCGGCGTGTCGGAAAGCCGTCTGGGCCAGCCCGACATCGGCATCATGGGCCTGGAAGAGAATCTCGCCGCCGTGCGCGCCATGACGGCCTGCAGCGGCCTGCTGCTGCTGGCCGATGGCGACACGGGCTACGGCAACGCGGTCAACGTGTACCACGCCACGCGCGCCTTCGAGCGCGCCGGTGCCGCCGGCGTGATGTTCGAGGACCAGGTCTGGCCCAAGCGCTGCGGACACATGCGCGGCAAGGAAGTGATCGACGCCCAGGAAATGGCGCAAAAACTGCGGGCCGCGGTCGAAGCCCGCGAAGACCCGGATTTCATCATCAAGTCGCGCACCGACGTGCTGGCCACCCATGGCCTGGACGAGGCCGTCAAGCGCCTGAACCTGTACGCCGAAGCGGGCGCCGATCTGCTGTTCGCCGACGCGGTCATGACCATCGAGCAGATCAAGGTGCTGACGGCGAACCTGGACAAGCCGCTGTGCGTGAACATGGGCTTCGGCATCCGCCAGCGCTCGACCACGCCGCTGCTGTCGCCCGCCGAGCTGCAGGACCTGGGCGTGCGCGTGGCGATATATCCGCGCCTGCTGACCGGCTGCGCCCTGCAGGGCATGATCAACGGGCTGGATCTCTTCCGGCGGTCGCTGGACGGCGGCGAGCGCGTTGACCGTCCGGACGCCTGCGTATCGTTCGAGATGCTGCACGACATCATGGGCATCCGCCAGGCCGATGCGCTGGAGAAGCGCTTCCTGACCGAAGCGCAGTACCGCGCGAAGTACGGGGAGGGCGCGCAAGAAGGAGGGGCCGTGCGATGAAACCGCGGCCCGTCACCGGAATCGACTCGCACGCCCATGTGATGAATATGTCGGCCACGCTGGTCAGCGAACGCCATTCCGCCCCGCGGCGCGATGTCACGGCCCGCGAGTACGTCGGCCTGCTCGGCGCTCACGGCTTGTCGCACGGCGTATTGACCGCGCCGAGTTTTCTCGGCGCCGACAACTCGCTGCTGCTGCAGGCGCTGGACGCGTTTCCGGATCGGCTGGCCGGCAGCGTCATTGTCGACCCGGGCGTCGACGAAGCCGTCCTGCATGACATGCGCCGCCGCGGCGCGGCGCGTGCGGCTGAACTGGACCCGCCGCGCCAGTCTGCCGGACGTCGCGCGCCGAGTACGCCGCTTGTTCAAGAAGCTGGCCGAGGTGGGCATGCACGTGGAGCTGTTCGTGGAGGACGCGCACGCCGCTCGCATCGTTCCGCGCCTGCTGGACGCCGGCATCCCCGTGGTGATCGACCATTTCGGCGCGCCCGATCCGGCGCTGGGCGTCAACGGCCCCGGCTTCGCGCAGATTCTGCGCGCCGTCGCCACGGGCCGGGCCTGGGTCAAGCTCTCCGCGCCGTACCGCCTGGGCGGCGCGACCCGCGCCGCTACGTCGATGCCCTGCTGCAAGCGGGCGGGCCGGGCCAGCTCATGTGGGGCAGCGATTTTCCGTGGGTCAGCCACGAAGACTATCTGGGCGGGCCGACCTTCGGCGGCTGCCTGCAATGGCTGTCGGACTGGGTGCCCGACGAGAGCGTGCGCCGGACGATTCTGTGCGACACGCCCGCACAGCTGTACGGCTTCGCTGCGCCGCGCCCGGCCTGAAACGTGATCGCGCAGTCAGGTGCGCGGTTAGGACGGGAAAGGTCGTTAGGTTGTGGGTTAGGGCATCATTGCCTTGTCTCACACGTGGCAGCCGCCAGGGCGCGTGGGCATATTTAACTTTACATAATACACATTATGCGTAAATTGTAGTCAGCGAGAGCTGCCCCTGCCCGAGTCCCTGTGCCACGAGCCCGCGGCGGCGCTTTCCCGTCCCTGTCCGGTAAGGACATGCCTATTCGATGGACGCGTGTCAGCCAGCCGTGTTGGCGCCTGGCGTCGTTGCCGGCGCCAGGCGCTGCGCCATCGGATAGGCGTCGATGTATTCGCGGAAGGCTTTCAGAAACGAGGCTTCGGCCGCGGTCTGCGGGGCGTCGCGGTGCCACAGCAGGTGCAGGTCCACGGTGCACACGCCTTCGCCGGGCGGCAGCCGCCACAGCAGTCCCTGCTCGACGTCGGCCTGGACGCTGTGTTCCGGCAGGCAGCCGATGCCGAAGCCGGCGATCAGCAGGCGCTTGACTTCGTCGTGCTGGGTAGAGGTTGCGACGATGCGGCCGGAAAAGCCGCGCTGGTCGCGGAAGATGGTGAGCGGCGAGAGGCTGTCGCCCAGCGCGTCGCTGGCGAACGACACGAAATTCTCCCCCAGCAGGTCGTCGATGCGGATGTCGGTCTTGCCGAACAGCGCATGGTTGCGGCCGCAGAAAAGCGCGTAGCGCTGCTGGAGGAAGATCTTGTGCTCCAGCCGCTTGGGAATCTGGCGGCACACGGCGATGCCGGCGCTGGCGCCGCGCTGCTGCATGAGGGCGACGATTTCGCTGCTGGGCAGCACGTCCATCTGGACTTCGATCCGCGGATAGGCGCGGTGGAAATGCGCCCAGAAGCTGTCGTAGACGCCGGAATGGATGCGGCTCGCGACGAGCAGATGGATCCGGCCCGCGGTTTCGACCTCGGTCTGCGACACCTCGGTCAGCAGCTGCGCCACGTTGCCGTAAATGGCTTGTGCGGCGCGGCGCACTTCTTCTCCGGCGTTCGTGATGGTGAACGCCGTGTTGTGCCGCTCGATCAGGCGGCGCTGGAGCTGCTCTTCGAGGCGCCGCAGCGCCTGGCTGACGGCGGACTGGGTCAGGTGCAGCTTGGCGGCCGCGCCGCTGATGCTGCGCTCCTGGACGATGACCAGGAACGTGCGCAGCAGGTTCCAGTCGAGGCGATCGCCTGGCCGCAGCGCGGTGGGAGTCGGTTTGGGCTGGGCAGGCATGGTGTCGGGCGGCATGTCGGGGTTTTTCGGCGGAATTGACGGCGGTGGACGGCGGGATCGCGCCGTATGGCATCAATATTAATACTATTTAAGTTGATTATTAATAAGCATAAATTGACGTTATATCAGCCCGGAGCGATAAACGCGGCTTCGAATAACGACATGCGTTCGAGGAGACTCTCATGGCTGGTTCCGCCAGTTTTCCCGTCGCGCGGCAGCCCGTGCGCGCCGCGACCGCCGCCTTTATCGGCACAACCATCGAGTGGTACGACTTCTACATCTACGCCACGGCCGCGGCGCTGGTGTTCGGCAAGGTATTTTTTCCCACGGCCGATCCGTTCGTCAGCACCATGGCGTCGTTCGGCACCTTCGCCGCGGGGTTTCTGGCGCGGCCGCTGGGCGGCGTGGTGTTTGGGCACCTGGGCGACCGAGTGGGCCGCAAGAAGGCCTTGATGGCAACCCTGGTCATCATGGGCGTGGCCACGGTCGGCATCGGCCTGCTTCCCAGCTACGCCATGGCCGGGTTCTGGGCCCCTGCCCTGTTGCTGCTGCTGCGGCTGGCGCAAGGGCTGGCCGTCGGCGGCGAATGGGGCGGCGCGGTGCTCATGGCCGGCGAGCACGCGTCGCAGGGGCGGCGCACGTTCGCCGCGTCTTTCGCGCAGCTCGGCAGCCCGGCCGGCCTGATCCTGTCGCTGCTGGCGTTCCGGCTGCTCACCGGGCTGGACGAAACCGCCTTTGCGGGCTGGGGCTGGCGGATACCGTTCCTCGTCAGCGCGGTCCTGCTGGTCGTGGGCTATTTCATCCGCGTGGGCGTGAACGAGTCCCCCGACTTCGCCCGGGTGCTGGCGCAGCAGGAACGGGCGGAAGTACCGGCCAAGGAGGTGCTTCGCACCGCATGGCGCACGGTGCTGCTCTGCATGGGGGTATGCACCGTGGCCATCGGCGGCATCTACTTCACCAACACATTCATGCTGTCGTACACGACGCAGACCATGGGACTGGACCGCGCGCTGATCCTGGACTGTCTTTTCGTGGTGGCGATCATCCAGTTCTTCGTGCAGCCGCTGGCCGCCTGGCTGGCCGACGCGGCGGGCCCGGCCCGCGTGCTGATCGGTGCCGCGTTCTGTTCGGTGCTGGCGCCCTACCCTATGTTCATGCTGGTCAACCACGGCAGCGCCTACAGCATCATCGCCGGGATCGCGATCGTGCTGGTATTCATGGCCACGATCTACTCGGCCATGGCCGGCTACATCAGTTCGGCGTTCCAGACCCACATCCGCTATTCGGGCATCTCGCTGTCATACCAATTCTGCGGCGCTATCGCGGGCGGGCTGACGCCGCTGATCGGCACCTGGATCTCGCACCGGTATCCGGGTCAATGGCTGCCGCTGGCTTTTTTTTATTCCGTGCTTTCCGCCATCACGCTGGTTTCCATCTGGGGCCTGGCCGCGCACAAGCGCCGGCTCGTGCGGTCCGCGCCCAACGCGCGCGCGGCTAAAGCCTCGGCCTGACCAGGCCCATCACCATCATTTACGAGGAATGAACATGACGCAGACGCAACCCGCAGCACTGACCGAAGAACAGATCCGCGACATCCTGCGGGCCGTCGACGACCGCTTCGATGCGCAAGTGGCGTTCACGCAGGATCTCGTGCGCTTTCCGTCGCTGCGGGAGCAGGAGCACACCGCTCAGGATTTTCTGTTCGAGGCGATGCGCGAACGCGGCTTCGCGATGGACCGCTGGAAAATCGACATCGACGACATCCGGTCGCATCCCGGCTTCGGTCCCGTGACCGTATCGTACGAGAATGCCTTCAATGTGGTGGGCACGTACCGGCCCGAGACGCAGGCCGGGCGCTCCCTCATCCTGAACGGCCACATCGACGTGGTGCCCACGGGCCCGCTGGATATGTGGAGCCGGTCGCCCTGGGACCCGGCCATCGTCGACGGCTGGATGTACGGCCGGGGCGCCGCCGACATGAAGGCCGGCCTGGCCGCGAACCTGTTCGCCTACGACGCGGTGCGCGCCGCGGGATACCGGCCGGCCGCGCCCATCTATTTCCAGTCCGTCGTCGAGGAGGAATGCACCGGCAACGGCGCGCTGGCCGCGCTGTTGCGCGGCTACCAGGCCGATGCCGTGATCATTCCCGAGCCCGAAGAGAACATGCTGGTGCGGGCCAATGTGGGCGTGCTGTGGTTCAAGGTGCGGGTGCGCGGCCGCCCGAGCCATACGCGCGAGATGGACAGCGGGTTCAACGCCATCGATGCCGCCTACGCCGCGATGCAGGCCCTGCGCAAGCTCGAAGCGCAATGGAACGGCCAGCATCGTTGCCATCGGCATTTCGAGCACCTCGACCACCCCATCAACTTCAATATCGGCAAGATCGAAGGCGGAGACTGGCCCTCGACGGTGCCGCCGTGGTGCGAATTCGATGTGCGCGCGGCCATTTATCCGGGCACGACGGCCGACGAGGCCCGCGAGCAGATCGAGGCCTGCCTGCGCGAGGCGGCCGCGTCCGACTCGCGGCTGGGCGGCACGCCGCCTGCGATCACGTATACGGGTTTCTACGCGGAAGGCTATGTGCTGGAGGAAGGCTCCGACGCCGAGCACACGCTGCGCGAATGCCACCGCCGGGCCTTTCGCAGCGAGCTGCAGAGCTTTACCACGCCGGGCTATCTCGACGCGCGGGTATTCGTGATCTACGGCAACATGCCCACGCTGGTCTACGGGCCGAAATCGCTGGACATCCACGGATTCGACGAGCGCGTGCATCTCGAGTCGGTGCGCCTGGTCACCAAGACCATCGCGCTTTTTATCGCGCAATGGTGCGGCATCGACACGCAGGCCGGCCGGATCTGATCCGCCGGACCGCCCGCGCGGGAAGCCGGAGGGAGAGTTCAGGTAAACGTAATAGCGTGCGTCTCACAATAAGTTGCATAAAAAACCACAGGAGACGACGCCATGTACCGGAAACTCATTCCCGCGCTGGCGGTGGCGGCATTGTCGTTGCAGGCGGCTTCGGCGCTTGCGGCGGATGCGCCGAAAGATATCGTGCTGGGCGCCTCGGTCCAGATGACGGGCCCGGTGTCGAACACCGGGCGCTATTATCGCGACGCCTATGAAATGGCGGTCGAGAAGATCAATGCCGCCGGCGGCGTGAAAATCGGCGGCCAGGCGCACAAGCTGGCGCTCAAGATCTACGACAACCAGTCCGACGTGAACCTGAGCGTGCGCCAGTACACGCAGCTCGTCAGCCAGGACAAGGTCAACCTGCTGCTGGGGCCTTTCGCGAGCAATTTCGCGCTGGCCGATTCGGCGGTGTCCGAGAAATACCAGGTGCCCATGGTCCAGGGCGGCGGCGCGTCGGACCAGATTTTCTCGCGCAAATTCAAATACATTTTCGGCACGCTGGCGCCGGCCAGCAATTACTTCGGCAGCACCGTAAGCATGCTCAAGGCGCTCAAGCCCGCGCCGCAAAGCGTAGCCCTGCTCTATGCGGACGATGCGTTCGACGTGTCGGTGGCCGAGGGCACGCGGCCCTTGCTCAAGAAAGCCGGACTGAAAGTCGTGATGGACGAGCGCTACAGCACCAACGCCACCGACTTCAATTCGCTGCTGTCGCAGATCAAGAGCAAACAGGTGGACGCGGTGCTGGTGGCGGGCCACGAAACCGAGATCCTGAATTTCGTGCGCCAGGCCAAGAGCCTGGCGGTGGCGCCCAAGATGTATTCGTTCACCGTGGGCGTGCCCTCCGAGGATTTCCGCAAGGCGCTGGGCAAGGACGCGGACTACGCCTTCGGCATGACGGCCTGGCTGCCCTCGGCCGCGCTGAAGGACCGCTGGTTTGGCGACGCGCAGCAGTTCGCCCGGGCCTACAAGGCCAAATACGGCTATGACCCGGACTACCACGCCGCTTCGGGCGTGGCCGATGTGGAGGCGCTGGTCGAAGCCATGGAGAAGGCGGGCACGGCCGATCCCAAGAAGGTGCGCGACGCGCTGGCGGCCATTCGGTTCGACAGTCTGTACGGCCCGGTCGCCTTCAATGCCCACGGCCAGATCGACCTGCCGCAGGTGGTGATCCAGGTGCAGGGCGACAATCTGGCGGAGGTCTACGGCGCCAAGGGCTTCGTGACGCCGCCCAAATACCCGATGCCGGCCTGGAACGCGCGCTGACGCCCTGCCCCTTCGGGCTTTCCGGACCCGCGATCGTGGACCTGCTCGCGCAAATCCTCGCCAACGGCGCGCTGCTGGGCGGCCTCTACGCCGTCATGGCGCTGGGGCTCGCCCTGGTCTGGGGCGTGCTCAATATCGTCAACCTGGCCCACGGCGCGTTCATCATGCTGGGCGCCTACCTGTCCTGGTATCTGTACAACGGCCTGGGCGTGGACCCGTTCCTGGGCCTGCCGGTCACGGCCGTGTCGCTGTTCGCGCTGGGCTACGTGCTGCAGCGCGGGCTGCTGAACCTGGTGGTGCGCGGCCCCATGTTCAATACGCTGCTCATTACGTTCGGGCTGGAAGTAGTGCTCACCTATCTGGCGCAGATGGCGTTCTCGGCGGATTTCCGCACCATCAATCCGCCGTATGCGGGCAACAGCTACACGCTGGGGCCGGTGACGGTGCCGCTGGTGAGGCTGGCCGCGTTCGCCGTGGCCCTGGCCCTGACCGTGGGCATGTGGCTGCTGCTCCTGCATACGCGGCTGGGCCGGGCCATCCGCGCCACGGCGCAGAACCTGGTGGCCGCCCGGCTGTATGGCGTGGAGCCGCGCCATTTATATGCGGTGACGTTCGGGCTCGGACTGGCGCTGGCCGGCGCGGCGGGCGGCCTGTATGGCTCGGTGTCGCAGATCAACCCGTACATCGGCGCCGCGCTGACGGCCAAGAGTTTCGCGATTTCCATCATCGGCGGGCTGGACAACCCGCTGGGCGTGATCGTGGGCGGGCTGTTCCTGGGCATTGTGGAGTCGCTGACCATGCTGTATGTGGGGCCGACCTTCGCCGACGTGGCGAGCTTCGGCATCCTGGTGGCGGTGCTCATCGTGCGGCCCGGCGGGCTGCTGGGGAGAACGGCATGAAGGCCGCGCGCGCCGTGCTCATCCTCGCCGCGCTGGCCGTGCTGGCGGGCGTGCCCTGGTACGGGTCGGACGTGCTGGTGCAGTTCGGCATCAACGCCCTGCTGCTGGCGGTGCTGGCCCAGGGCTGGAACATCATCGGCGGCTATACGGGCTACGCGTCGTTCGGCAACTCCGTTTTCTACGGACTGGGCAGCTACGGCGTGGGCATCGCCATGGCGCAGTGGGAACTGCCGTTCGGCGCGGGGCTGGCTTTCGGCGTGGCGCTGGCGGTGGCGTTCGCGCTGCTGCTCGGGCTGCCCGTGCTGCGGCTGCGCGGG
The DNA here is from genome assembly GCF_001270295.1 of Achromobacter sp. DMS1. Taxonomy (NCBI): domain Bacteria; kingdom Pseudomonadati; phylum Pseudomonadota; class Betaproteobacteria; order Burkholderiales; family Alcaligenaceae; genus Achromobacter; species Achromobacter sp. DMS1. The sequence goes on from NZ_LHSJ01000115.1 coordinate 11,301, forward strand.
CATTATTTCGCCATCGCCACGCTGGCGCTGGCGCAGGTCATGACGGCCATCGTATCCAACGTGGGGCTGGCGGGCCAGAACATCGGGCTGGTGCTGCCGCCGCTGAACAACGATCCGCTGTTCTACGAGCTGTCGCTGGGCCTGCTGGCGCTGGCGACCCTGACCGTGGCCTGGCTGACGCGCAGCCGATTCGGCTTCGGCCTGATCGCCATCCGCGAAAACGAGGAAGGCGCGGCGGTGATGGGCGTGAACACCACGCTGTACAAGGTGGCGGCGTTTGCGCTGTCGGGCGTGTTCTCGGCGCTGGCCGGCGGCATCCATGCGTACTGGATCACCTTTCTCGATCCGGAAAGCGCCTTCGACATCAGCCTGAACGTCAAGATGATCATCATGGCGGTGTTCGGCGGCGCCGGCACGGTGCTGGGGCCGGTGGCGGGCGCGCTGTCGCTGTCGGCCGTGTCGGAATGGCTGTCCAGCGAGGTGACCAGCGTGGCGGGCCTGTTCTTCGGCGCGGTGATCGTGGCGGCGGTGGTGCTCATGCCGCGCGGTCTGGCCGACCTGCTGCGGCGCTTCCGCAAGACGGGCTGGCGCTATTTCGCGGACAACATCAAGGCGCACCGGCTATGAACGCGATCCTGGACCTGCGCAACGTGACGCGGCGCTTCGCCGGCCTGGTGGCGGTGAGCCAGGTGAGCTTCACGCTGGGCGAAGGCGAGATCCTCGGCCTGATCGGGCCCAACGGCGCGGGCAAGACCACGCTGGTGAGCCTGGTCAGCGGCACGCTCGCGCCGTCCGAGGGGGAAATCTATTACCAGGGCCGCCCCATCACCGCCCTGCCCGCCTACCGCCGCGCGCGCCTGGGCATCGGCCGCACGTTCCAGATCATGCGGCCGTTTCCCGGCCTTTCGGTGCTGGACAACGTGGCGGTGGGCGCCCTGTTCGGCCGCGCCGACCGGCCGTCCCGGCCTGGCG